>JBOHWJ010000128.1:0-4908 GCA_050736495.1 Binataceae bacterium (SeqCode)
GTTAAAGCCGGTGCGGTCGTAATCGAGGTACATAATCGCGTTGGCAAAGGCGTGCCCGAGCGGGTGATGCAATGGTTTGTACGCATACGCCGGATCAAAACCGGCATCGAGCAGTCCATTGGCGAGGTATTTGGCCGCGGCGGGATTGCCCGGCAGATGAAACTTCAACTCCGGCGATTCATCCCAAACGTTGCGCGGCGGCGGGCCAAACTCGATGGAGTCGTACGCATAGATGCAGTACGGCGGAATGACGTCTTCCTTGAAATTCTCATACTGGTCGTCGCCCCACATGAGAATGAAGTCCGGCCGGAAATCATCGATCGTTGTCCGCACCTTGCGGAACCACTCGAGCAAGTCGGCGCGATGACGTTTGGCAGTGGTCGTGCCCTCGTCTGCGCCCCATTCGGCGCGCGCCGCCGCCGGCCAATTCTGAACATCCTGGTATTTTTCAGGTAAGTTCGGGTTTTGAAGCATGCGCTTCATGATTCCCGTCATCTTGTCGTCGAACCCAGTGAGAGGCGGGTAATGCGTCACGCCAACCGCGAGTATCTCGCCCATTCGTCTATCCTCCCCGCTGAGAGCTTCCGAAAGCCGGTTTGCCTCGCTCAGGGAACGGCTCCTGTCTCAGGGCCACAATTGCCTTATAGCAGAATCCTGCCGCGAGCGTCTGCGCTCCAAACCGACGAACTAAAGGCTCTCCAGTCCGCTCCGCATCGGGTTCGGCGAGTTGGGCGGCCTGTTAATTTTACCGGCTCGACGTCCATGCATTCCGCGATTTCGAGTGAAAAGCCGAGCATTTGCCTGAGAAATCCCGTGGGCACATCGCTTGCGACAGTGAAGCTCTCCAATGACACGCTCCCGAACATGAGCGGCGGATCGATGTTGCTATAGACTACCAGCACCGCGCCGGGCTCGTCCGCCTCCGGCCCGACTTTACCCAACAATCCAGTTCCCAACGCCGGCAGTTCGTCGACGAATCCGTCGATGGGCAGCAGCACAGCGCCAGACAACCCTAATGGTTCTTCCTACGGCTCGCCGCCCAATGGCTCGAGTGAACCGAGCGCTCCATCCGGTTCTGGAGATTCCGGCAGCCCCTCCAACATGTGAGTGGAACCCGGACCCATCGAGATCCCGAAGCCCGCAATAAAAATTATACGCGGACTGACGTTTAATGATGTAAGCGGCGGGTAACGTATAACTTCGACAATGGAAAAATCCAAATGAGTCAAGATCAGATAAAGGGAAAATTGACGCAGCTCAAGGGGGAGATCAAAAGCCGCTGGGGCAAACTCACGGACGACGACATCATGGAAGCGCACGGTGACGTCTCGAAGCTGATCGGCCGTATCCGCGAACGCTCGGGCGATCAGCGCGAAGCGGTCGAGAAATCGTTCAAAGACGTGGGTCTCGCCTAATCGCGTAAACAGCCGAGGTACCTTCGCGGCGCGTTTTCGCGGCTGTCGCGCCCATGCATCATTGGCGGCGCCGGGAGTTCAACAACCAGGTATCACTTCATTCTTCCACCTGCTTCTTATACCTGCGATCTCGCTTCCGCGTACCGGCCTGAACATCCGGCGCCGCCTCTCAATTTTAAATCAGCGTCATAAGACGAGCGAGAACATCATATGCTCTATTGGGCAGTAGTATTTCTGGTAGTAGCCATTATCGCGGGGGTGTTAGGATTCGGCGGTATCGCCGGAACCGCGGCCGGTATCGCCAAGATATTGTTCGTCATCTTCATTATTCTCTTCATCGTGGGGTTGGCGCTCGGCCGACGCGCGGCCTGAGTACAGCCGCGACACGCGGTGTGATTGCCCGGGATGCGCCTTGTTGCGAGGTAAGACGCGAGAGCGCCGAGCAGGCGCGACTTCGGTCAAATTCGCGATGGAAATGAGTACGACAGATTTGCTCGGCCCGTGCCCGGCGAAGCGGGTCGTGATCGGTAACGTTCTTCGCGTTGAAGCGCGTCGTTAGAGTTCGAGTTCGATCACCCGGCGGTCGCGTTTTCTAAAATCGAGAAATTCCACGTAGGGGCGGGCGTTTGGAGCCTTGCTCGTGCCAACTTCCGTTCCGAGGTCGGTGGTGCCTTCGCCGGGGTCTTTGCGGGTGACGTTTATGAATTGGCATTCCTCGCCGAGCGCCACGGCGTTGTGCCAGGTTCCCTTCTCGATGAATGCTGCGTGACCCGGCTCGACAATGAACGCCGCGAGCTTTTCATACTGGAGTTCGAACTGATCGTGACCCGCGCCGCGATTTCGCGGCGGTGGCGCCACGATCAAGGCCATCGTGCCGCGCACGGGTATAAACGTCTGATTATAGGAAAAATGAATCGCCATCTGGGAAAGTCTGCGAACATTTCCCGGCCGCTTTAGCGTCAGCAGTTCAATCGCGACGCGGCCTTCGCCGGGTTCGACCTCCGGAAAGATGGGCTCCTTGATTTCGAGCATCCGGCCGTAGAGGCGAAATGCTTCCGCCGTGAGCGGTTCCACTTTTACTTTGATGGTTTCTTCCATTGCACGAGCCTCTCGCGATGGTTGAGAAGCACTGGGTGGCTATGCCGCTATTCAAAGCACCTTGCACGTAACAATTGCCAGTTGAGGAAACGCTAATCGCGCAGGAAAGCGTCATCGAGCATACGAATCTGTTCGGGCGAGAGGCGCCATCCGGAGCCGCCGCAATTCTCGGCCACACGCGCCGAGCTGTTGGACTTCGGTATCGCGATCACACCCGGCCGCGAGATGCACCAGTTGAGAGCAACCTGGCCCATGGGTTTCTGGACCTCGGATGCCACCGCCGCCAGCTCAGGCATTCCCTGGCGACTCATTGCATATTCCGTCTGCCGCACCAATCTTCCGCTGTCCAATGGTGTATACGCGATGGTCGTTATCTGGTTCGCCTGACAATAGGGCAGCAAATCCTGTTCAATCTCACGGCGATTCAGATTGTACAGAACCTGGTTGGAAACGATCGGGTATTTTTTCATCGCGGCCTGCGCGTTACGCAACTCGGCTAGCGAGAAGTTACTCACGCCGATATATTTGACTAGTCCACGATCGACTAAGCTCTCCATCGCACCCATGGTTTCGGCAATAGTGACATAATTGCCGGGCCAGTGGATTTGGTACAGGTCAATGGTGTCGACGCCCAGACGCTTGAGGCTTGTTTCAGCGGCGCGCAACACTTCATCGGGGCGTAGATGCGCGCCCGAGACCTTGGTGGCGATAAACACGCGGTCGCGGCATCCGTGCACCGCCTGTCCGACGACATCTTCAGTTCCGTAGACCTCGGCCGTATCAATCAGGGCCGCCCCTAATGCGATTCCGCGCCGCAGCGGTTCAACGCCGCCACTGTAACGCCAGGCGCCGATGCCGATCTCCGGCACCATCACGCCGGTCTTGCCGAGTTCCCTGAGTTCCATGGCGGTCGTCCTCCGCTTCTGCCCGACAAACGGTTATCGCCGTAATGTTGGTGGCGCTCGTTAGTATGACGAGAGGCCGCCGTCGGCCGGAATGGTCACTCCCGTGATCATGCGCGACTCGTCCGACGCCAGAAACAACGCGATCCGAGCTATATCTTCGGCCTCACCGACCGAAAATGGATACCGTTTGAATTGCGCTTTCATCGCCTGCACCCGCGGCGAGCCGCTGGCTGCGTCGTTGGGGTCGCCAAAACGCTGAAGCACGCGATCCGTTTTCACCAATCCTGGAGCGATCGCATTGGCGCGAATACCATTCTTCGCATACTCGCCGGCCAATCCCTTGGTGAGCGCGATAATGCCGCCCTTGGCCGCGACATAGACATGGCCCGCGAAGTTTCCGCGCAGTGCGGCCACCGAGGACATATTCACGATCGATCCCCCGCCGGCCTTGATCAATTCCGGAATACCATGACGGCAGCAGTGGAACATGCACTGCAAATCAAGCGAGATGGTGTGCTGCCAGACGGACATGTCGACGTCCGTGACGCGCGCGTCCGCCGCGATCGAGCCGCCGGCGCAATTGTACAGGACGTTCAGGCAACCAAAGCGTGAAACCGCCTGCTCAATGGCGTGCTTGACACTTTCCTCTTTGGTGACATCGGTCTCGACAAAAAAGGCATCGCCTCCGGCCTCGCGGACGGCACGCTCGCTGGCGCGACCCAGGTCAGCGTTGATTTCGGCGATCGCCACCTTGGCGCCCTCTTGCGTGAACAGCCGGGCAGCGGCTCGCGCAATGCCGGAACCTGCGCCGCTGATGAAAGCCACCTTTCCCTCCAAGCGTCCCATGTTTCAATTCCTCCTTATGGTCAATTTCCGCAAGCGCGGGGGCACGGTTGCGCTGACTCCGCCGCATAGCCAACTGTGTAGCATGACCTTTAGCCGTCACACACGCCATGGGTACTGTGCTTGGAGTTAAGATCTCCCTTTGATAATCGTCAGATATTCGTTCGGCGGCCCACTTTACGACGAAGGCGTGATAGCCGGCGGAGGACAGCATGTCCCTGAAGTTTGGGATCTTTGATCATCTCGAGCGCCAGCGTGGAATCTCGCTGCAACAGCAGTACGACGAGCGTCTCAAACTTATGGCACGTGCCGATGAGCTTGGCTTCCATGGCTACCATCTCGCCGAGCACCATCAGTCGGCGTTGTGCATGGCGCCTTCGCAAAACGTGTTTCTCGCGGCGGCAGCGCGCGAGACCAGGCGAATCATGCTCGGTACGATGGTATATCTGCTGCCATTCTATCATCCGCTGCGGCTAATCGAAGAAATCTGCATGCTCGACAATTTGACCGGGGGACGGCTCCAAGTCGGCGTCGGCCGCGGCATCACGGCGGTGGAGCACACATATTGGGGATGGAGCCCGTCGGAGGCCCAGGCTCGTTACGACGAAGTACTCGAAATAGTGATCGCCGGACTCAGTGGCGATACC
>JBOHWJ010000129.1:0-8058 GCA_050736495.1 Binataceae bacterium (SeqCode)
ATAATAGGCTGGCTCCGCGTTGAGTTCCGTATCCGTTGGCGCCGCCGTGGCCGAGCCTGAACCGAAGCCCGCCGCGGCTACGAACTGTCCAGCCGTCACCCCGGCGATCAGATTGGCCAGGGCGGGCAAGCCCGCGTCCACGAACAGGTTGTCGCGCTCCCAGAGGAGACGATTTAGTTTGTACAATCGCACTATGCCTTTTGGTCGCATCGCTCGCCCTTGTTTTGTCGTTACTTTGGGCTTTCTGGAAAAACCCGGGTTACTATCGAATGTTCACTCTGCCGACGGCGGCTAACCATTGGCGGAGATCACTGCGCCATTGACAATTACGCCCGCGTCCGCGACCGCTGGCTGATTGACGCCGTATGTGATCCCGCCATGGCGGAAATGCGCATCGTACAGCGGAATTATGAGTTTAGTATCCACGAGTGGCCAGGCGTACGCACTCACCCTGTCTGTGGGCATGGCAAGAGTGTCGATTTGGGAAAACACCGATACCAGCATCTCTTGCGGGACCGGCGCCGCGTCGGCGAGTGGCGCCGCAACGAACCACAACGAATCGAGCCATGCGCGCGCCGGTTTGAAAAACACTATCGCCGCGATCGCGCGCAAGGCATCGTTGAAGGCGACTTCCTGGCCGCCTGCCACGTTGATCAGCGCACGGAATATCGCCCAGCCCTGGCTGGCGGGATATGTACTTCCGCCCCAACTGGCCTGACCCTCTAACAGCGTCACGCTGGCCCAACCTAAAGAGGCCAGTGCCGCCTTGATAGCGTACGGCGTTCCCCTTGTCCGGTGCAGAGGTATCGCCAAACGCAGCAGCGCGCGCCAGGAGTCGTAGTCGGAAGAACCTGCGAGGCCACCGCTCGAGGTGAGCAGGTCAACATTGGTTAATGAATCGATATCGGTCAGCGCGTCGATCGATTCACCTGGCTGCGTACTCAATTGCCATTGCGGCGCGAGCATATCGAATTGCCATGCCAGCGCGAGTAATGCGGTATCTGGCGCCGAGTCGAGCCGGTAAACCAGAAGCGGCGTGAGATCAAGCGCATCGAGACGTTCGATCAGCGTGAGCAGTGACCGGCTGCGCAGGTCATTGATCGACGGTTGAATAGATAGTTGAGCCATTGCGATTAATTGAGTGCGTGCGCGCCGTACGAGCTATGCCGCTAGCTTTTGACCTTGGCGACTGCCTGCGTCAGGGATATCGCGACGCAGTTTGTCCATTGGCCCGCTTCAAGCGGCGTGTAGGATGGAGACGACAGCGCGACTTGGTACACGCCTGGTACCGACAGTGCCTCTATAATCTGGCTGGGCACAATGTCTCGCTGAATTCGCGAGGCAAGAGCAACGGCAAAGCTTGTTGCCGCATCGTTGGTGGCGGCCATTGTGGTCGTCGGGTCGGCGTCGGCATATAAGGTGATGGTTCCGGCAATCTCGTAATCGATTTCGGCGGCCGCCATTACATTTACGGCGTCAGTTAGGGGGCGAATGTTATCGGCGCTCAGTTGCGCCAGTACTTTGCCGAGTAAGGCCCCGCTCGCGATGGCGGCGCCATTTGGAGAGATGGCCGGTTGTGTGACCACGGGTCCAGTAAGAATGTAGACGTCAACCTGTCCCGGCGCCGGGGAAGTCACCTGGGCGTCGATGATAGACGCGTCCGCGCTCAGCGCGAAAAACCGGTAGGCGCCCTCCGGGCCAGCCACGCTGAATTGATTAGGCGCGGCCTGAATACGCGCGCGTAAGTGGTCGTCGTTTTCAGGCGCGCCGCCGTTCGCACTCAAGCTGGTATTCGTAACCTGCGAGACCAACGCGCCGGGCTCGAGCCGAACATTGATCTGGCCGGGTAGATAGCCATTGGCTCCGCTGCCGGTGGTTGTGCATGCGGCCTGTACCGTCCCGGTCATGGAGCCGATCGGAATCGTCAAATCCTCTACCGTGGCGAAGACGTATTGCCCGTCGCTGGTTCCGGCCTGAGTTCCAGCGGTGATCGTGTAAGAAATGCCGAGGACGTTTGCCAGTGTGAATTGAAGCATCGCGGTGGCGCCTTGCGCGGCCAACCTCGTGATTCCCAGCAGTTGGCCGAGGTAGTCAATCATCGGGAATGTGGCGTACGCGAGCAGATTCTGCTGACCGGCGTATTGGATGGCATTCCGTACCAGCGATTCGCGGTACGCATAAAGATTGATTAAGAGTCTCTCGACCTGGGCTGGTTGGAGCGTCCGGCCGGCCGCGGATTCGAACGCCGAGACCATGTCGGCTAGAATCAAATTCGGGTCGAGCCCGTCAGTATCAGGAACGAAAACGGGCGGCGCTAACGGTGGAATGCCGGCTGCCATCAAAAACTACCTCCGCCAAGGATACGTGCAAACAAAAGCGAATTGTGGAGACGACGCATCGGCGTCCGATACGGTCGACTCGCAACGCCGGTGAAGCAAACGCTCTATACTCGTCCGAAGCTGGCCGGAATCATTATTAGGCTGGTGCGAACCGGAGACGGAACCGTGCGCCATCCATTGTTGCCGCCCAGCTTCAACTGCCAGGTCACGGTGATGTTGAGATGCGCCCCCGACTGTTCGCCGCTATCCACGACCGGCACCGCCGCCACCGAAATGACGCGTACCCGTGGCTCCCACAGGCTGATCGCCCTGGTCACCTCGCCCACGACTGCCGGTATTGCGGCGTTTATCGGATAATCAACGAATTGCCACAGATGTGCGGCGAAGGTGGGGCGCAACGGGTCGCTCCCTTGCGGCGTCGTCAGTATTATTTGGATGCATTGATCGACATCCGCGAGACCTTGTACCACGTGTCCGATTCCGGAGCCCGGTTGTCCTGGCGTGTCGAGGCTCAATGACCAGTCGGTTGACGTTATGTCCGCGAGGGTTATCGCTCCTGCCGGCATGTGCGCACCTGGTGTGTAGTTGGCCCGTATGTTGTGTATTCAGTCGGCGCTTACGTTAGCGCTCGCGCTGGTTATCGTCCCCTGGCCCGCGGGGCAGGTCACCGCGTCACCCAAGCGGGCGACGCCCTTCAATGCTCCGCCGCCGAGCTGGATTTGCCCCGCCGCCATCAGCTTGACATTGCCACTCGCGTCGATTTCAATCCTGGCGCTGTTCACCGACAGCGTCATGGTTGCTCCTGTGGGCAGCGCGACTGCCAGCGCATGCGTGCCGCGGTCGTACTCAAACGCGGCGCCGTCCTTCATCGTTACATGCCATTTGTCGGCGCTCCCAACCGGTGGCCGATCGACGCTCGAGTAAATCGCGCCCAACACCGCGCCGTCCTCATCATATTCGTCCATGAGACAGACGACCTGCTCGCCGAGGTCGGGAATGTGGTAGGCCTTGTCGTTTTGGGTCTTACTCATTACCACCGGCAACCACCAACTCTGCAGGTGATCGCTGTCGGGAAAGGTTACTCGGAGACGGGCGTTGACCGGGTCCTGCGCCACGACTACTCCTATCCGAAACGCGCTTCGCTCTTTGTGGCTATGGGTAAAGTCAAGCTTCATCAAGTCGTAATCGCCGTTAAGCGGCGGGCCTCGATTTCGGTCGCATAGCCTGGCGGCAAAGCGCCGCCCCGCTGACTCAGACGATGGCGTGCGGTCTCGATTAGGTAATTGCCGTCACCGTGGCCGAAGCCTCTCACGCTGACGTTATTTCCGGCGGCTAATGCGGTCGTCCCGCCGAGCACGATATTCGCGGTGATTTGCAGCATGTTAGCCGCGTGCAGCGCGGCCTCCGTTTTTAGCAGAGCCTGCTGTCCGTTCTCGCAGCGGCGGGTGAGTTTCAGGGTGTCGCCTGTCGCCGGCAGTGGAGACGCGGCCATCGTCTGAGTAATCAGTTGTTTGGTGGCCGGTTCCTGGTAGGAGACTTGCGCTGCCCTGTAGGTCATATGCGTCTTGTGAGTGAACGAGAACCCAATCACATCAGATCGCTCGATTGCCAGAACGGGCGCCCGCGACTCCAGTGCTGTTCGTGCATAGAAAACCAGATCGCGGCCCCGTACAGTGAAGTCATAACCATGCTCGCGCGCAAGGCGATGTAGGAAGCTCAAATCGGTCTCATGCCACTGCGTCAGTCGCCCGAAGCCAACATCCAGCGTGCTGGGCGCTCCTACCACGCTCAGTCCGTGCTTTCGTGCAAGGGTCGAAGCGATCTGTGGCAAGGTCTGGTTCTCATAGGCCGCGCTGTTAAGCGTCCGCATGGCCGGGGTGATATACGCCGCCACACAGCGCAGATGAAATACGTCGGGCGGTCCAGCCAATTCAAGCTGGTCGACCTGGAAATCGCCGCACGGCAACAATTGCTCGCCGCTATAGCCAATGGAAAGGCTTATCTGGTCAGCCTGAGTCGGATACCATGGGCCTTGCCAGCGCCGCTGACTGTCTTCCAGCGCCACTTCAATCTCGCCAGCGGCGCCGTCCAGGCAGTCGGTATATGTGATAGCGAGCACCATGGCGGAAATATCCGCCGTAATGTTGGTACCCGCATATGTGAGTATCCACTGTGGACTCTTTACCGGGTAATTGGCCGAGGCTGCCATCTCTGAGTTGATCGCAGGCGACACTGATTGGATTCAGCTCAAATGCTTCCACGGAGGGAGATCGTTGGTTTGTATTGGGCTCGCCTGCAAAATCGGAATTCCCACTACCAGTCCGGCTCCAAACGCAGGTTCGATTGGAATTTGCGGGTTGGCCATTATGATTAGGCTATACAGCGTGGCATCACCATAGTAATTCCAGGCGAGGAGATCCCATCGCTCTCCCGCGGTCGTTACATGCGGAACAAACTGGGCGGCCATCGATCAATTTCTCCTTTTGTAGAGCCTCATGGCTAGGTGCGCGATCGGGCGGCTAGGCCGCTGAGCGTACGATTTGGCCGGGCGGTACATCGTCAGGCAACATTTGTGGCCCGGCCGGCCCAGTGTCGCTTGGGTTATTGAGAATCGGCGAAACGCCTGGAGCCGATATCGTCGGCGGAATGTAGACCGCGGCCAACCGCGCGATTGTGCCGCCGGCCCCGGTCGGCGCGAAATAGCCGACAGGCCCGGTCGCGCTTCCTGCCGGTCCCGGAACCACCGCGATCGGCGCCGCGATCGGCCGCGGAGGGGCATTGGGATCGAGCTCTCGGCCAAGCGCCCACTCCTTGAGTCCGGCTTGGACCATGATCGCGATTGGATCTCCAGTCGCGCTCATTTGTTTCGAGAGGGTCCGCAATGAGGTTATAATGAAGTATCCCTGGTATTCTCCATTACCGAAGATGAGCGGACGCGCGTTGTGATCCTGCGCCGCCGCGAGTAGTGCGTTAAATTCCCGTGCCGGATCCGTGAACGACACATGAAACATCAGATCGAGGGTGATGCGTTCCAGCGGGTCGGAGACCCATTGAAGCCGCGGGCGATCTTCGATCACGCGATGCTCGGCGTATTCCCACGATCTGAAACGCTCCATGGTTTCAGGGGAGCTGACTACTTCGAAGATGATTTCGCCCAATATCGCGAACATTGCTCAGTGTCCCTGTTGTCGGCGAATGCGCACCATAAAGGTAGCGATACTCGGGGACCCCTAGAATCGGGTGCGGCTTCGTTGAGTCAGTTCACGGCTAAGCGTTTGCAGAAGGTCGTGGCCGTGCCGTCTCAACGCTTCGATCACGCGCCGATCGAGATCGGCCGCCCCGTCACTGTCGCGAATGATGACGGTCGGCGAATAGTTCAACGTGAGCGACTGTCTGGGTGCCACACCAGCTCCGCGAAACGCGGTGTTTCCGGCTGTGCCGGTGGCGGAACGGGAAAACGCGTTCGTCCCGACTCCATTCGCCGCCGCCGCGTATGCCCGGCGCTCAGCGGCGGCGCCGAGTACCGGTGCGGAGACCGCCAGGCAGCGCCAGCGTTCAGCGGGTGGCGCGATGGCAACGGAGCGCGGCGCGAGGGGCGCGGATAGCGTGGATGCCGGCGGCTTCAAGCGCCCGACCGCAGTGCTCGCTCGCGCTGAGATAGTCAGCGGGTCAAACGGGGTGACGGCGTCGCCGCGCAGTCCTGGCCGGAGCCGGGCCGAAAGGCGATCCACTCGTATCCAGTGGCCGTCGGTCAAGCCGCCGCCTGTGCGAATCGGACCGCGCCACGTGACCCTGGGAGGCGGAGGGGACAGGCGGGCGCCGCGGCCCGCATCGAACCATGCGCGAGCACGCTCGCTCCTGCCGAGATGTTGTACGTTCGAAAGGTGTTTCAGCTCGCGCGCGGCCTGTATTAGGCTGGCGCCTTTGCGGCGGGCAGGTGTTGGCGCCGCCCGCAGCGTCCCCTTTCGGCTGGATGGCTCGCTGAGCGCGAGCGCGTTTTCGATGCCGCGAGTCAAGTTGCAGGCGGCCCGTGTTGCCGCGCGCATTCTTTCGATCGAGCTCGACGCATCCAATACGGTTCGATACTCGCGCAGTCCGGATGGTCCGGTTTGCCTCGCCGCTGTGCCGGAAGTCGGTCTTTCGGAACGTGCCGGATCGGCCGGACGGGTAAGCCGATGAAGCTCTGGCGCCGCCAAACTACTCACCGCGCGCTTCAAGCTGGCGATTGCGTTCTCTCTAATCGGCTGCGGGCGCGCACGGAGCCCGTACGTGTCACCGCGATTTCGTGCTGTTCGCCGTGCCGCTGCGAGCGCGGCACTAACGCTGCCGGCGCCGGCGTATGGCTTCCTGATATGGAGGAATGTTAGTCGGTGCAGGGTGGCAGTCAGGCGGCGAGCCTTATCGAATACGCGGGCCGCCGACTTACTCAGGGCTTCAAGGCGGGTGGCGGCCGCGGCTATCCGCATGTCGAGCGTTTCCGCCGCGCCTCTGTCGCGATCCGTGCCCCGATACACGTCGGTGGCGGTGCCGGCGGCTCGGAAGCCTTTCGTATCTGTTGTTCTGGATCGCGTGGTTGTCATCTCTGCCACTTTACCGAAGTAGGCAGCCCCGTCTTCGCACGACGACGCCTATCTGTCTTTCGCGCGTGTAATAGTCATTATGCATTGATTAAGCCGCGGACAATTACTCATGTGCCGGCGAGTTTCGGGTGGCCGGCATTGTCACGCGGTTTGGCCAATGCGACGCGTAACGTCCGTCCCATCATCTCGGCGCCGTCCAGCTCCCCGATCGCGGTTTCAGCGTCCTCCGCGGTCATCATGTCGACAAAACCGAAACCGCGTGACAGTCCAGTCCAGCGATCCTTCATAACCTCGGCGTGTTCGACGCCGCCGACACGCGCAAAGATGTCACGCAGCGCCGCATCGGTTACCTCGAAATGCAAATTGCCAGTGTATAGACGCCTGCCGCTCATTCCCTGTTACTCTCCGCCGGATTACTTTTCTGGCCGCCGCTCAGTCACTGTCGTTCCGGCCGCTTTCCGGGCCCGGATGGCGCATCGTCAGCGCGGCCCAATACGCAAGTTCTCCAAGCTCCATTTCGGCCAACTCCGAAAAGCAAAAGCCAAAGCCGACCAATCCTACGATTGCGCTTGCCGGGACGATTCCGTTCCCGCCGCGGGTGTCCCGGCCGCCGTCGGCGCCGCCTGAAAATTTGGACTCGCGGTGCCTCCGCCGACCACTTCGTCCTGCAACATCAGGACGTCGGTCACGTCCAATTCGAGCACGTCCTCGTACATTAGGGTTTTCCCGTCGATCTCGACCAGTTCCGCGATCAGTGCGAACATCACGGCCATCGGCTCGGGATTCCCCGCTGCGGCCCGATGCGCCCGCATCAGGTCGCGTCCTTTCCCATTGCGAATTCCGGCCGTCTTCCCCGACGGCAACTCGATTTGCCTGGTGTCATCGTTCATTGGGTTCGCTCCTGGCTTCCAGCGGCTGACGGCTTCCACTTCTGCTCCTGGAATCGCGCGGAGGATGAACCGGGTGAGAGCGTCTGACATACTCGGAATGCGAAAGACGGATTATCGTTCCGCGGGCTCTCACCCGGTCATCGCCCTTGCATCCATCTGTTGGCTGACCGGTTTTCCACGCCCCGGTGTGAATGTGAAGTCGCGTCGATCGCTGCACGTCGAAACCGGCGGTGGCAGTGCGTATACTGC
>JBOHWJ010000130.1:0-5572 GCA_050736495.1 Binataceae bacterium (SeqCode)
CCTCGAGATTGCGCCCATCGACATACTCCATCACCAGGTAGTGGCGGTTCTGATCGTCGAAGCGGTCGCTTATCGCGGGAATCGCCGGATGCTTGAGCTGGGCGAGCGTATCGGCTTCGCGCGCGAAATATTCGTTGGCCTCGACCCGCTGCTGGGGGTCAATGAAATGATCGACCATCTCCTTGATCGCGCATGGCCGATTGGACAGACGCTGGTCGTGGGCGAGGTAGACCATCCCCATGCCACCGCCGCCGAGCAGACGCTCGACTTCGTACCGTTTCTGGAGGACAGTGCCCGCCTCCAGCGGCCCTGGCAGCGGACCGGACGGTGCCGGAGATAAGTTGGGCGTATTTGCCATCAATGTCAGCCCGCGAAGATTACCACTACTGACACGTTGTCGGTGCCACCACCCGCGTTGGCCGCCACCACCAGTTCACGCGCCGCCGCCATGGGCTCGACATGGCGGCGCAGGATTTCACCAATTTGTTGATCCTCGACATGCGTGGTCAGGCCGTCGCTGCAGAGCATCAGGCGGTCGCCGCGCTTGAGCTTGAGCCTGAGCGCTTCGGCACCCGCGGCACCGCTCTGGCGCGCGCCCAGCGAACGCGTGATCACGTTCTTGTGTTCATGGTGGCGCGCCTCTTCGGGGGTTATCTGGCCGATTTCGATCAGGCGCTGAACCAGGGAATGATCTCTGGTCACTTGACGCAGCCCCGTACCGTCGCACAGGTATGCGCGGCTGTCGCCCACCCAAGCCACGGCCGCATCCGGCGGTACTATCACAGTGCTCACCGCGGTCGATCCCATGCCACGCGATTCCGGATGCACGGTCTGGTCCTCGATAATCCTGCTGTTGGCCTCCTCGAGCGCTTCCTTGAGCAGTTGGCCGAGATCGCCAACCGGCCCCGCCGAGAACCTGCTTTCAACATAGTTCCGGATTGCGCCAACGGCAATTGCGCTGGCGGTTTCACCCGCCTCGGCGCCGCCCATTCCGTCCGCGACCACATAAAGGAAATTCTGCGCGGGCTCGACCAGCGAGTCACGCTGATATTCCACGGCCATCACGGAATCTTCGTTCAACTCGCGCACCATGCCGACATCGGTCAGCACGCCTGCGCACGGCCGGATAATGCCGTTGAGCCGTACAAGTTCGGCCTTGAGCGCGTCGACAGTGGCCCAGCGCTGGGCCGGTTCGAAGACCAGCGCGCGGCGCACCGCCTGTTCAAGCGCTGGCGTCACCACGTGCGGCGGATAAAAGCGAATCGATCCGGTTTCTTCGCGCCAGGCCTCGGATTCAAGCCGCTCGCCAGTGAGGCAGGTATAGAGCAATGCGCCGACCGAAAAGACGTCGGCGCGTTTGTCGACTCTTCTCGCGCGATAGATCTCGGGCGCGGTGTAGCCGTCGTTGAAAATCGGCTCGGCCTGAAGCTCGAGGTCGTTGCTCACGCATTCGAGTCCCATGATCTTGATACGGCCGTCGGCCCCATAGGCTACGGATTCGGGGCAGATATCGTTCAGGCGCAGGCCGCGCCGGTTCACGAACGAGACTGCCTGGCATACCTGGATGACAAGGTTGAGCGCTTGCGCCTCGCTCATGCGAATTCCGCCCGGCCGGCGGGAGAGCGGCGTCAACTGCTCATCGGGATAGGCGAGATAAACGCGCTCGCCGTCAGCGAAGCCTTCGCGCGCACGCTGAAACGCCGGATGGTTGAGCGTGAGCGAAAGCGCGAGCACACGTCCGAAGACCTCGCCGACGTCGTCCTGCGGCGCGGCCGCAGTCAGCGCCGGGGGCAGTTCCGTCTGCATGGACGCGCCCCCAAGATTTTCGATGGCTGCGGCGCCGACACGCTCAGCGGACACCTCCTCGACCATGCCTTCGGTCAGAATCACGGGGGCCGGTGGCTGCGCGGCCTCAGCGTCCCCATTTGCAGCTTCGGCTTCGGCCGCCGCCCGCGCGTGATCACCGCCGGATTCGTCACCCTTTTCGTCGATGTCCTTGCTGGTATTGTGAGCGGTATCCTGATTCGCCTCGGGACGCTCCGGCAAACCGCCGTTACGATGTGCCGCATCATGGCACGTATCGTGGTTGTGAGGTGCATCGTCCGCACCGGTCCGCGCATTGGTTCCGGCCAAGGGTGCATTGTCATCGGCCGGTGGCGGCAACGCTTCCGCGGATACGGCTCTGAGTTTCAATTCGGCGGTCTTCGCATGCGGACCGTTGGGATCTTCATCGGTCGGCGGATTATGCGCCTCCGCCGTTGTCGTATTCGCTTCCACGGATGCGTCGGTGGCGATGTTCGCGGCCATCGGCTCCGAGCCGGCTCGTTCACGTAACTGAAAGCGCTCGAGCTGGCCGGCCCGTTCGCGCTCGGCGCGGTAGCGGTTCTCGATCGAACTCTGGCTTATCAATTCGACAATCCGGAAACCGCCTTTGAGTGTCACACCCGGCTTGAACGGCGGCAACACGGAAGCACATGCGGGCGTGGCATTGCCTGCCAGCCCCTGGCCGCAACGTTCGCAGAACCTGGCGTCATCATTCGCCCGCTGGCCGCATTCAGGACATGTGATCATGCCAGTCAGCCCTTTCGGAACTCCAACTTTGCGCCGCCCAATACGATTTCGTCGCGATCCTTGAGCTTATACAGTTGGTCGCGTCCCAGTCTGCCGCGTCCGGTGATATAAGTGCCGTTGAGACTGCCGAGGTCACGAATAAAGTACTCGCCGCCCTGGCTGATTATTTCCGCATGGCGGCGCGAGACGCGATCGGTTCCGCGCTTAAGCGACGAGAGATCGATGTCGATGCTGTCCCCCGGCACGGACGCGCGGCCGATTATCATGCGCCCGCCAATCAACCCAAACCGCGCACCGTCCGCCGGCGCGAGGAGATGGGCGGCGGCGATAGGCTCGGCGCGATCGCCGGGCCGGCCATCGCGTCCGGTCACGACGGTCGCGTCTTTTGCTCCCATGCCATTGGCCGCGCCGCGATAGCGTCCGCCACGATCCGCCGGCGCCATGAAACCGTTGCTGACGCCGGTCGGCGTTCCCTCTTTCGTGCTCGCGACCGGACGCGGCGTTTCGTTGGTGGCGGCGTTCGAAGAGGCGCCAGTGCCAGGGGCCTTGGCGCCGATAGCGCCGGCCGCCTTCGCTGATGACGCACCGATGGCGCTCGCGACCTTCGCCGCTGAACTGATCGCCGCCGCCACGCGCGCCACCGTTGCCGATCGCGCTTTGGAGACTGCGGCGGGCGTCTTGCTCGCACTCCCGGCAGCCGCGGCCGGTTTTGCCGGCGCCATTGGCGCCGCCACTTTGGGCTTGAGGCCAAAGTCTTGGGTGCGGGCGCTCGACGAAACCGCTTTCACGGGCTTGGCCGAGGGAAACGGCAAACTACGCTGCGTCCTCAAACGCGCGATCGATTTGGCTGGCGGATTCCGCGATGGCGCCGACTGTCGATGCACCCGCGCCGGAGCGACCGGCGTTGACGCAACCGGCGTGAACGCCGGATGCGATCTGGCCGGCACCGCCGATGGCCGACTGAGCACGATCGTTGCCATCGCGCCGAGTCCCACCCCAACCGCCGGATGCGCGCCGCCGCCCAAGCTTGCCGAGGCGGCGGCGGTGTCATCCGTCCCTGGATTCGGCAGCGCGTCGCGCATCTCACGCGCCGTGCGCGGTCGTCTGTTGACGTCTTTTTCGAGCGCGCGCATCAAGACCTGCTCGGTCTGGATCGAGACCGTGGGTGCGAGCGCGCGCACTGATGGGAAGCTGAAAGGTGGCTCGAGTTGCGGGTCGCGGCCGGTCAACAGATGATGCATGGTTGCCGCGAGCGAGTAGAGATCCGATCGCGGCTCGAGTTTTCCGAGATACTGTTCCGGCGGCGCATAGCCGACTGAACCAATCTGCGTGCCGTGTCCGCCCGGCGGCAAAAAACGCGCGATACCGAAATCCACCAGCATCGCGCGCCCGTGCTGGTCAATCATGATGTTGCCGGGCTTCAAATCGCGATAGACGATCGGCGGATTTTGCCCGTGCAGGAACGCCAGCACGTCGAGAATCTGACGCGCCCAACGGACCACCTTGGCCTCGGGCATGCGCGCGCTCATGCCGAGATCGTCGAGCTGATGCTGGAGGTCGCCGCCCGCCACATACTCCATCACCAGGTAATGACGACCCCGTTCGGCGAAATAATCGATTATCTGCGGAATACTGGGATGCGAGAGGCTCGCGAGCACACGCGCCTCGCGGTTGAAATCCTCGATCGCCTTTTTCTCCTGCAGGCCGTCGCCGATGATCATTTCCTTGCAGGCGACCGGGCGGCTGGCGAGCCGCGTGTCATTGGCAAGATACACCCGTCCCATCCCGCCCTGGCCGAGTACCCTATGGATACGGTAGCGGTCGTCGAGCAGATGGCCGACGGGTAGGGGCTCTCCCGGTTTCATCGCGTTGTCAAACAGAGGGCTGATGGACAATGGGCGCACGGGCGCGTCCGGGCGGCACCCTGCGCCACAGCCGGAACTTTAAGAGATCGGATCAACGACCAGCTTCAGAAACGTCTTACCGATGATTATCTCGTCGCCGCCCTTGATTTCGACCGGATTACCGGGTCCCAGACGCGGCTGCCGATTAACGTAGGTACCGTTGAGACTGCCGATGTCCTCGATCGTAATTTTTCTGCCGTCAATCCGGATGAGCGCGTGCTTGCGCGAAATCTTGGCCTCGGGATCATCCTGATCAAGATCGACCTCCGGAAATGAACCGGTCTCCGGATCCCAGCGTCCCACCAGGTTGTTGCCCGTCTCGAGTTCGAATTCCTGACCCTTGCGGCCGCCGCGCAGAATCGAAAGTTTGGCCTTGAACTGCGCGACCTCGCCTGGCGCCGGTATACTGGGAGCGACGGGCGCCGACACTGCTTCGGGCGGATGAATTTCACCGGTCGGAGCCTCTGACGGCGACGACGGCGCGGCCGGCTCGACGGACGCGGATTCCGGTGCGGGCGTGGCGGCAGCTTCGCCGTTCGCGGTGTGCGCGGCAGGCTCGGACGACGGCGCCGGTTCGGCGGGCGCTGCCGGTTCCACTGCGGTGCTCGGCGCGGCCGATGCGCCGGTGTTCTCAACCGCGGCGTTGAGCTTCGCGCCGCATCCGTCGCAGTAATCGAGACCGTCGATGTTCTCGTAACCGCATTCGCTGCACTTGATCATAGTTCCTAAACACCTCGTCGGCCTGCCTCGAAAAGAGTTTTTTGGGGGGAAACCGGGTCGCGCCCGGTGGTCCCCGCTTACTCGTCCTTTTGTAAATCCTTTAGCGCTTCGGGATCGAGCATCTGGGTCTTGCGCACGACCGCCTGCGCCTGCAGGAGGGTGGTCTTTGCCGCCTTGGTTTGCAAAGTCTGGGTCTTCTTGACCTGGTCCATCAGGCCCACCAGCGCTTGCGTCGCTTTGATATTGCCAAGGCGCTGTGTGCCCTGGATGGCGTTGCCCAGAAGACGCGTCGCGCGCTCGACGTTGCCGGCCTTGAGCTCCTCTTCCGCCCTGGCCTGCAACTTCGCGATCGAGACCTGGTCGACCAGGTTCATCAC
>JBOHWJ010000131.1:0-11108 GCA_050736495.1 Binataceae bacterium (SeqCode)
GCGCTAGATAATCTTATTCAGCGGGTATTCGATTATGCCGACGGCGCCGGCCTCGAGCAGCTTGGGAAAAAGCTCGCGCACGGTCTGCTCGCTGATGACGGTTTCGACCGCGAGCCATTCCTTGCCCTTCAAATTCGGGCTCGGATAGAGCTGCGATACCGTCGGCGCGGTGATTGATGGCAACAATGCGATCACCTTTTCGAGATTCGCGCGCGCGACGTTCATCTTGATACCGACACGTCGTTCGGCATCGAGCGCGGCCCTTATCAGCACGCCAATTTGGCGAATCTTGGCCTGTTTCCATTCGTCCGCCCAGGCCTGATGATTCGCCACCAGCACCGGCGACGAGGTCAGCAACTCCTCCACGATGCGCAGTCCGTTGGCGCGCAGCGACGAGCCGGTCTCGGTCACCTCGACTACCGCGTCGACCAGGCCGTCGGCGGCTTTGGCTTCGGTGACGCCCCATGAAAATTCAACATCTACTTTAACTTTCCGCTGGGCGAAGACCCGCCGCGTAAAGCCGACCATTTCGGTTGCAACTCGTTTGCCGTTGAGATCCTCGAGTCGCTTAACCGGCGAGTTCTCCGGCACGCATAGCACCCAGCGGGTGGGTTGAAGCGAGACCTTGGAGTAGATGAAGCTTTCGACCTCGACCAGGTCGACCTCGTTTTCGACGATCCAATCGCTGCCGGTAACGCCTGCGTCCAGCGTGCCGTCGGAGATATAGCGCGGCATTTCCTGCGGACGCAGCAGCCGGAAACTTAACGAAGGATCATCGGCGCGCGGAATATAGGAACGTTCGCCGACTGAAATGCGCCATCCCGATTTGCGCATAAGTTCGAGCGTCTGCGCCTCGAGGCTGCCCTTGGGAATTCCGAACTTGAGTACCTTGTTGTCAGTCGCCATCGTTAATCTCGGCCCAATGCGTAACTTGATGTGATGAAAGCCGCCGCTTCAGCCTTGCGGCTTGTGCTGATGGCCGTAGTTGGCGCCGTATTTCAACGGATCGACTTTGCGCGTATCGGTTACGCGCCATTGGCCGCTGTCGAACACGCGAAAGAAGCAGGATTCGTAGCCCTCGTGGCAGGCGGCGCCGTCACCCTGCTGGTCGACCGCGAGCAAGATGGTATCGGCGTCGCAATCGACGCGGATTTCGCGCACTACCTGGTAATTGCCCGACTCTTCGCCCTTGCGCCATAGCCGGTTGCGCGAGCGCGAGAAATAACATGCATGACCGCTGACGAGAGTTTCGTCGAACGCTTCGCGATTCATGTAGGCGACCATCAGGATACGGCCGCTTCGGTAGTCCTGGGTGACAACGGGGATGACCCCGCCGCCTTTTTCAAAATCGATGTCCGGGCTTGCGTCTTTTTCCATAATTGGGGGTGAACCTATACTGGCCGCTCTCGCCGCGAACCCAAAATTATCGGCCAAACCGCCGCACGATTCAAACATCCGTATGACCGTTCACATCCGCCGCCGTGGCGATGCTCGCGGCCGCGGCTATCGTTATGAGGGCGCCGTTTCAAAACGGAATGAAGCCATGTAGGTTACTACTCTCTATGGATATACCCGCAACGCCGCCAGCGCCGGCGTCAGCCGGCCGACGGCCGCGCGCGCACCGGGGCAGCCGTATTTGCGGGATCGGCTTCTTTATCGTGGCGATGGCAATGATTACTGCCGCCGCGACCCTGCTGTCATGCCGCACCAGAGCGTCGAGCCCGCACACGGCGAAGATCGAGGCAAAGCCCTTCAATTTCCGGATAACCGTCGAAAAGAGCGATTACCAGATCGAAGGCTTCCTTGCTCTAGCCAGCGAACCCGGTCGCCTGCCCGCGCTGCTGATCCTAAATGGCGACAAGGGCAACGCGCATCAATGTATCGACCGTAACAGAAAGTTCACCACGATGGGTTTGCAGGTCGCCTGTATCAGTCTGCCCGGGTATGGACATTCGTCGGGTCCAAGCCGCTTCGTCGGACCGCCGTCGGTCGCGGCTGCGCGCCGCGCCCTCGACCTGTTGGATGAGCGCCCGGACGTCGACCGCGAGCGGCTGGCCGTATGGGGCCTCGGCAATGGCGCGGTTGCCGCCGGGCTGCTGATGGATTCGGATGCGCGTCCGCGTGCGGTGATCTTGCAGTCGGGCGCCTACGATATGCTCAAACTCTGGCCTGAGGCGCCACTTGGCACCAAGCTTTCCATCTTGCGGCAGGTGTGGCCAAGCAAACGCGTACTCAAGGAACGCAGCGTGATTGGCAACATGCCACATCGGCTCGACGTCGACGTGCTGATTTTGCATGGCGAGCGCGACCGCAAAATGCCGGTTGACCAGGCCGCGCGGTTGGCCAAGGTGCTTGGACAGCGCGGTGCGCGCGTGAAAACCTGTTACTTCCCCAAGGGATCGCATGAGTTGGGCAAGGTGGTCGACGCGCCATTGAGGGCTTTCCTGCGCGACAATCTGCTCGCGGCCCAACCGCGCGGTGGTTCTAACCCCAGCGGCTGAGCTCTGTCAGCCAGCGCCCTGACCCGACTCTCCCGTCTAATCGATCCCCGAACAATCGCCATCGAAGATGGGCGACTCAGTCAAAGCAGCGGTTTGCTGGAAACCGATGTGTCACCACGCACCGTTCGTGAATGGATGGCGGGCGCGTACACGATTCGCGCGAAAAGTGTTACGGTTTGCAGAGACCGAGCGTAAGGAGAACGCACATGAAATTCGGCCTGATGTACGAAATCGAAATGCCCGCGCCGCACTATCCCGGCCAGGAGTACGACAAGTGGTGGCAGGTGATGTCGCAAATCCAACTCGCCGACGAGGTGGGCTTCGATTACGCGTGGGCGGTCGAACATCATTGCCTCGAGGAGTTCTCACACTGCTCGGCGCCTGAAATCCTGTTCGCCGCTGCCAGTCAGCGCACCAGCCGCATCCGTTTCGGTCATGGCGCCGTGTTATTGCCGCAGCCCTACAACCATCCGATTCGCGTGGCTGAACGGATCGGAGCGCTCGATATCGTGAGCAATGGCCGGCTCGATGTCGGCTTCGCGCGATCGACTACGCTCACCGAAATGGGCGCCTTCGGCATCGACCCCAATGATACGCGTCCGATGATGAACGAGGCGCTTGAGATCGTCGCGCAACTCATGATGAGCGACCGCTTTCCCGGCTATAAGGGCAAGTACTTTACCGTCGGCGAGAACCGCAACATCATACCCAAGCCGATCCAAAAGCCCCATCCGCCGCTGTGGATGGCGTGCTCGTCGCCGGAGAGTTTCAATATCGCCGCCGATTTCGGCCTGGGCGTGCTCTGCTTCAATATCGTGCGCGCCGACACCATCGAGGAGCGGGTGCTCAGCTATCGCAACCTGGTTCAGCATCCGCGAAAGCAGGTCGTGGCGCAGGTTAACAACCAGGTCGCCGTCTTCATGATGACGCTGTGCGGCGAGAACAACGACGAGACGGTCGAGATGGCGGGTGAGGGGATGCACTGGTACATGTCGCTGCTGCGCGGCCAGGCTCCGTATTGGCAGCGTCTGCACGAACAGGATCGCGCGGAGGTTTTTGCCCAGGTCGAGAGCTACCAGTACGCGGCGGTGCGCGCCCCCGAAGCGTTTTTCTTCGGCCGCAAGGAGGGCGCGAAAATTTCCGCCGGCAAGGGTGGCGAAGACTCGGCCAAGGCGGAGATGGCGCCCAAGCGGCTGGTCGAAAAGGGCCTGCTATGCGCCGGCAATCCTGATAGTTGCATCAAGGCGCTGGAACGTTTCGAGAAACTCGGTATCGACCTGGTCCTGTGCTTCATGGAGATGGGACGCGTGCCGCACACCAAGACCATGGAGTCCATCCGGATGTTCGGCAAATACGTTATTCCGCATTTCAAGGGGCGCACGAGTTGGTACACGCAGCAGGCCGCTGCGCATCCGGCGCGGCAAACGCCGCCGGCGGTGGGCGGCAGGTAAGCCGCGTGGCGAAAAGGAGAGATGCACTTGGCTGAACAGGCACATACGGCGGAGCAGGTGATCGATCAGGGCAGGGTATGGTGGCCGCCTGGCCTGCCGGCTCAGGAGACGGTGCGCGTAGTTTTCAACCGGGCGCAAGCCGAGCGTCCGTCGGCGCTAAAGCTCGAGGATTATGAGACGCGTGCGCCCTTCGAGGTGGAGTTTCAATTCGAACAGCAGGGTACGGGCAAATGGGTGCGTTGGACCGGCGCCGAAGTGAAATTCAAAAAGCCCGGGCAGCGTGGCCGCCCGTTTCGCTGGTCGTTGCTGAAATAGCTGTGAAGCCGCGCGCATCCGCTCACGCTATGCCGTCGTTGTACTCGCCGCTGGCATTTTTTAAGCCTGCTTCGCTGGCGCGTGGCAGGAGTTCACCTTGTTCAGCATGATAGAGGCCGGACGATAACTGTCAGATTTCGCGATCGACCTGCTCGTCGATCAATACGCCTAGGCTGTCGCGATAAACCGAGGCCTTCAATTGGGCAAGGATGCCGCGGGCGATTCCTACCCGCTCGGCCGCCATCGCGCGTCCGCGGCCGACGATCGCCTCATCACGCATCAACTGCAATGCGCGCTCGAATTCGGCGTCGTTAAGGTGTGTCTTCGCGCTGAATATGCGGTTGAGTTCGGGGCTGTGCTGGATACCGAGCACGACCGGAAGCGAAATGATGCCGGCGCGCAAATCCGATCCGACCGGCTTGCCGATTTTCTCTTCGGGCCCGAGGATATCGAGCAGGTCGTCGACCATTTGGAACGCGAGGCCGACCGCGATGCCGAGTCGCTCCATCGCGTCGATGGTTTTCCTGGAGGCGCCAGCGAGATCGGCCGCAACGCGCCCGCCCGCGGCGAACAGGGAGGCGGTCTTGCGTGTGATGACCGCGATATAATTGTCGAGATTGGCGGAAGCGTCATGCCGCATGCGCCCCTCCATCATTTCACCCTCGGTCAACTGAATGCAGGCGCCGGCGGCGGTGCGTACGAGATGCTCGTCAAAGCGCCCGCAGAGTTCGAAGGCGCGGCAGAACAGGTAATCACCCGCGACCAGCGTCGGCGCGTAGCCATAGCGGGCGAAGGCCGACGGTTTGCCGCGGCGCAATGCGCCGGCGTCGATGATGTCGTCGTGAAGCAGGGTCGCCGAGTGAATCAGTTCGAGCGCGATGGCGGCGTCGACCGCGTCGTCGACTTTATCGTCGCAGCCGCCGCAAGCGCGGTATACCAACAGGATAAAGAGCGGGCGTAGGCGCTTGCCGGCGCCGTCGACCAGGTAATGGCAAATTTCGGCGATGAGCGCTTCGTTGGAGTCGAGCAGGCCCAACAGCTTGGTTTCGGCCACGCTCAAGTCGGTTCTCACCGCGGCGGCGGGATTAAGCGGCGCGGCCGGCAGGGTTGGCGCAAGGCCTGCTGTTTTCACGTTTTTCACGGAGCGGAGACTAGCGGAACAGGTCCGCTGTCGCCGGGCGGATGAGCGGCGTGGCGCTGCCCTTGGCCGGCCGGTACTTGTAGCCACGAATTAACACGGCGGGAGTCGCGCCCGCTTTGGGCATCAGCAAACCCGCGGCGGCGGCCAACTCGTCAGCCACGGCGACTACAGTATGATGAAGTTCGCGGCCGCCAAGGTCGGTGCTCCCGCGCAGGTCGAGCATCGGCTCCATCCCGGAGATTCCGAGACATATTTCAGTCAAACCATCGCGCCATGGACGGCCGAAAGTGTCGGTTATGACGATCGCGATGTCAGCATCGCTGAGCCGCTTGATATCGGCGCGAATGCGCGCCGCCGACGCGTCGGCATCCTCCGGCAGCAAAATCGCCAGGTCATCGGCAAGGCTGTTGGATTCGTCGATGCCGGCGTTGGCGCAGACCCATCCGGGACCGGTTTCGACGATGAGCACACCCTGATCCATGCGCACCACACGGCTGGTCTGGCGCAGGACGAGTTCCACCGCGCGCGGGTCCTTGTCGTAGCGGGCGGCGAAATTGCGCGCCAGCGGCGAGGGATCGATCTCCCTGAGATTGACCACGCGCCCCTCGGACTTCGAAACGACCTTTTGGCAAATCGTCAGGATGTCGCCACGCTCGAACTTGAGGCCCATGCGCTCGAACGCACGCACCATCAGTTCGGCGAGATCGTCGCCCTGTTTGATCATCGGGAGGCCTTCGATCGCGGTAAGGCTGAGGGATGCCATGGATTCCTAAGCGTACACCTCAAGAGCGCGCAGAACCACGTCCGCGACGCGGGCGGCGCGGGCCGGAGTCGACATGATGGTATCGGCCGCGATCGCGTTGATACCGAGCTCGCGGATGGGTTCAATGAAGCGGCGGTCGACCTCGTCAAGCACGAATACACCGAGAAAATCCCGGTAAAGCCGCGCGATCCCGAGCGCCGATACCTCGTGTCCCAATCCGCGCATCATCTTGTCGGCCGGCCCCTTGATAGTCTTGCCGCCCACGATCGGGCTTATCGCGGCAACGCGCCGCCGCACCCCGCGCAGCGCCTCGCGCATGCCGTTAAGTTCCAGGATGGGTCCCAACGAGACGAACGGATTCGACGGCGCCAGCACTATGGCGTCGGATTTCGCGATTGCGGTCATCGCCTGGGGCAGGGGATGTGCGTGTTCTATGCCGCGTAACTCTATGCGCTCGACCGTGCCACGCGCGCGCCCGCGCACGAAGTATTCCTGGAACGGCATCGCGGCGCGTCCCTTGAGCTTGACGAACGTGCGCACGCGCTCGTCGCTCATCGGCATCACGTGCGCGTGCACCCCGAGCCGTACGGCGATATCGGCCGTGACTTCACTTAAGCGCGCCCCGGCGCGTAGCCGCTGGCTGCGATACAGATGGGTCGCGAGATCGCGATCACCGAGATTGAACCAGGGCTTGCCGTAAAAACGCTCCAGCGCCGCCAGCGTGTTGAAACTTTCGCCTTCGAGGCCCCAGCCGTTAGCGCGGTTAACCACGCCGGCGAGCGTGTAGAGCACGGTGTCAACGTCGGGCGACACATGCAGCCCGTAAAAATCTTCGTCATCGCCGGTATTAACTATGACGTTGAGACGCTGCTGTTCGATGCGGCGGACGAGACCGCGGATAAATCTAGCCGCACCCACCCCCCCCGCAAGCGTGGTTATCATGGGCTTGTGGGGAATGCGTAATCGGCCGCGCGCCATTGGGAGCCTTTCTGCCGTGTAGTTTCTCGTAGACCGTATTGCGTTCGACCGCCACGCGCCCCATCGCACGGGCGCGATCCTCGATGAGATCGACGGCCACGAACTCGCCGGAGGTGCCGCCGGCCTGCGCCGTGATGCTTTCCTCCATCAGGGTGCCAGAGAAGTCGTTGCATCCGGTCTTGAGCGTCACCGCCGCGAGATCGACGCCGAGCTTAACCCACGAGGTTTGCAGATTATCGATAAGACCGCGCAGAAACAGCCGCGAAAACGCGTACATCTGAAAGTCCAACATCCCGCTCGGCGGCGGCGACACCAGTCCCTTGCGGAACAGCACCGTGTTCTCGTGGATGAAGCGCAATGGAACGAACTCGGTGAAGCCGTGGGTCTGCTTCTGAATATTGCGGAGAAGATTCAAATGATTGACTACATGGCGCGGGCTTTCCACATGACCATACATGATGGTCGACGTGGTCGGTACGCCCAGCGAATGGGCGGTGGTGATGATATCGACCCAGGTTGCGACATCGACCTTTTTATGGCTTAAAAGTTCGCGCACGCTGTCGTCGAGGATTTCGGCGGCGGTGCCGGGAATCGATCCCAACCCCGCGTCGCGCAGCATTGCGATATACTCCGCATATTCCATCCGCGTGCGCCGCGCTCCGTACATGATTTCCATGGGCGAGAACGCGTGCATGTGGATTGCCGGGAAATGCGACTTGATGGTGTGCAGCAGGTCGCGATACTTGAAGGCCGGCATGTCGGGATTGATGCCGCCCTGCATACAGACCTCGGTTGCGCCGCGCGCGACCGCGTCCGCGACCTTGCTGAGGATGGTCTCGTCGGAATGGTCGTAGGCGTCGGATTCCCATTTCTGGCGTTTGAAGCCGCAGAACTGGCAACCAACGAAACAAATGTTGGTGAAGTTGATATTGCGGTTGACGACGTACGTGACCTCATCGCCAACGTCTTCGGCGCGCGCGAGGTCGGCGCATTTGATAGTGGCGCGCAGGTCGTCACCCTGCGCCGTGTACAGCAACAGACCTTCCTCCGGCGTCAGTTCTTCGCGTTTGAGGCTTTTGGTGAGAGCCGCTCGCACGTCCACCGACGCTGAGTCCATCAGCGTCGCCAATGGCGTCGCCTCGATCTCGTCGACGTAGTTCCGCAGTTGTTCGAGGTTCACGCTTAGACCTCCGATCCAATCCCGGCCTGGAGCCGGTTGATGGCCGGCAGCATGGCCGGGTCAACCCACTCTTCATTGATGTATTCGGGGTAAATCGCGAGCCGCTGTTTTAGGTGAAAGCCGGCACGCGCACATCGTTGCGCCAACTGTTCGAGATGCGGCCATGGCGCCTCGGGGTTGACGTAATCCTTGCTGAGCGGCGAGATGCCGCCCCAATCATTAATGCCCGCGCTGAGGAACAATTCGATCTCGTGCGGTGACAGATTTGGCGGCGCCTGCACGTTCATCGCGGGACCCAGCAACAGGCGCGCGGTCGCAATCGCGCGCGCCATGTCAAAGGCGCCGGGTTCGGGCGCCTCCGCCATCGGAATTTCCGGCTTGGCGCGAAAATTCTGGATGATGACCTCCTGGATATGGCCGTGACGTTCATGGCTGGCGCGAATGGCGGCGAGACTTTGCGCGCGTTCGGCAGCGGTCTCGCCGATACCGATCAGGATTCCGCTGGTGAAGGGAATTCTGAGCTCGCCCGCCTCGTCGGTCATTTTCATGCGCAGCGCCGGGTCTTTGTCCGGGGCCCACTGATGCACGCCGCCGCGGTGGCGCAAGCGTGGCGAGCTATTCTCGAGCATCAGTCCCATGCTCGCGTTGAGCGGCCGGAGCATCCGCATTTCGCCGCGCGTCATCAGGCCGGCGTTGGTATGCGGCAGCAAGCCAGCCTCCAGCGCCGCCTTGCAGGCGTGACCAACGTATTCGATGGTGCTGCTCGCGCCGAGCGTCTTGAGGGTTTCGCGAAACTCCTTGAAGGCGACCTCGGGCTTATCGCCGAGGCACATCAGCGCCTCTTTGCATCCGAGTGCGCTGCCACGCCGCGACCATGCGGCGACTTCATCCAGGGCCATGGTCCATGCGCCCGGGTCGCCAGGGTCCTTGCGGAACGTACAGTAGGTGCAGCGGTCGCGGCATAGGTTAGTAATCGGCAGGAAGACCTTGCGCGAGTAGGTGACGTCGCGGCCTTTGGCAAGGTCGCGCATCGTGCCGGCCGCCTCGAGCACGTGGCCGAGTTCCGCGTCAGGGCATTCAATGAGTGCGATCGCGTCGCCTTCGGAAAGGCGCTCTCCTGCGCTTGCCCGGACGAGGATTTCGCGGATTGGCGCGGGCCGTGAGGTGCTGAAAGCCGCTTCTGCCATTGTGATCTATGGCCTCTTATAGGCCATCAAAATCGGGGAGGCAACCCAAACTCGTGGCGGCCGGTGTTTGCGTCCGAGCAGGCATCCGGGCACGTGATCATGGAATGATGGCCGGGCGCTCGAAAGCCACAATACATCTCCAAGGCTACGAGACGCTCACACACGCACGTCATGACGGCAAACGTCGCGCATGTGACAGGAAGATGCGGAAGCCGCTCGGAGTTCCCGGCAACCATTGGGATAACACCGCCATTGCGTGGTAGGATTTCCAATGCGCACACAAGTCTCACATTTTGGGAGTGTCGGACCGATGGTTGAGCCGGAAGTTGCCGCGGCCCCGCATGGCGAGGCGGGGGCGCGAGTCGAATACGAACTGCAACTCTACTACTGGATGAAGCTTATCCGGGCCTTCGAGGAACGTGTTTCGCGGCTTCATCGCCAGAACAAAATCCTCGGTGGAGTTTATTCCGGCGCCGGCCAGGAGGCTATCGTCACCGGTATCTGTGCGCCGCTTCAGCCCGGCGACTTCGTCGCGCCGCTCCACCGCGACCTCGGCGTTTTTCTCGTCCGTGGTGTCGACCCGGGCCGTCTGATGGCGCAGTTGATGGGCAAGGAAGACGGGCTTTCACGCGGCAAGGACTCGTTCCTGCATGGCGGTGATCTGGAACTTGGAATTTTCGGCTCGACCTCAATGCTTGGTTCCTCGTTGCCGGTCGTCGCGGGCGCCGCGCTTAAATTCAAGATAAAGAAGGAGCCTCACGTCGCGGTCGCATTCTTCGGCGAGGGCGCATCCTCGCGCGGAGACGTCCACGAGGCGATGAACTTTGCCGGCGTGCAGAAGCTGCCGGTGGTTTTCGTCTGTGAGAACAATCGTTACGCCTATTCGACGCCGCTGGAAAAGCAGATGGCTATCGAGGATGTCGCCTCGCGCGCCGACGCTTACGGCTTCAAGGGCCACGTCTGCTCGGGCAACGACTTGCTCGCGGTCGTGCAGCTAAGCGAAAGGCTCATCGCGCGCGTGCGTGATGGTGGTGGCCCCGTCATGATCGAATGCAAGACCTATCGTTATCGTGGCCACAGCGAGCATGACCCGGCGCTCTATCGCGACAAGGAGGAGTTGGTTGAATGGCAGAGCCGCGACCCAATTCCGCGCTACGAGTTCTACCTCGAAAAGAAGGGGCACGACGTTAAACGGCTACGCGAAGAGATTGACGAGAAGACCCGTCAGGTGTTGCAGTCGGCGGTGGATTTCGCCGAGCACAGCCTCCTGCCAGAAGCTCATGAAGCACTTGAAGATTTGTACGCACCCGCTGCGGCCGCGGCCGCCAACCTCAACGGCACGGGCGGTGGCACCGGCGGCTGCTGAGCGTCGCGCCGGATGCGGATCACAACCGCAACAACTCAAAAGCTGACCATACGATCGAACTGATTTGCCGCGACTGCGGCCTGGATGGCTGAACACCCGATGGAAGTTACCTATCTCACCGCGATCAATCAGGCATTGCACGAGGAAATGCGGCGCGACGAAAACGTCTTCGTGATGGGCGAGGACGTCGCCGAGCTGGGTGGCGCCTTCAAAGTGACCGAAGGTC
>JBOHWJ010000132.1:0-3113 GCA_050736495.1 Binataceae bacterium (SeqCode)
GGCGAGACCCGCGCTCAGCCCAACGCGGACCAAACCTCGGGCCCCAACTTGCGGCCCTTCAAATCGCCCAGCAGCACCATCCCCATCCGGTCCGGCACGAAGCACGACGTCGCCAGTTCCACCACCTGGTCGTTGGTAACCGCCTCGATTCCCAGCGCAAGTTCCTCCAGCGGAATTTCGCGATGGAAGTAGATCTCGTTACGCGCCAGCCGATTCATGCGGCTCTCGGTCGACTCCATGCCGAGCAGCATGTTGCCCTTGAGCTGACTCTTGGCCCGCGCCAGCTCGTCGGGCTTGAGCCCATCGCGCGTTATCTTGGCGATCTCCTTCAATGTCACCTCGATTACCTCGTCGACCCATTCCGGATTGGTGCCGGCGTAGATTGCAAGGTAGCCGCAATCGGCGAAGGCCGACATGAAGGAGTAAATGCTGTAGACACGGCCGCGTTTTTCACGCACCTCCTGGAACAGGCGCGACGACATGCCGCCGCCGAGCGCCGTATTCAGCACGTAACCCGCATAACGCAGGGTGGCGGATTGGCTCAGCCCCGGCCCGCCGATGCAGATATGCGCCTGCTCGAGCTTTTTGCTGTGGTTGAGCACCATCCGGGTCACATCGGGCGGACTTATCGGTTCAGGCCGGCCGTCGCCTTCAATTGAGCCGAACAGACGTGCACAATCACTCACCAGGCGGTCATGATCGACCATCCCCGCCGCGACGATAAACACACGTCCGGCGCGGTAGCGATCGGCCATGAAACTCACCAGCAATTCGCGGTTAATCGCCTTGACGGTCTCGACCGAGCCGAAAATCGGCAATGACAGCGGATGGTTCCGCCAGAAGTTCAGGCTGAATAGATCATGGATGAAATCGTCAGGCGTATCTTCGGCTTGCGAAATCTCCTGTAACACGACCTGGCGTTCCCGATCGATCTCGGCGGGATCGAAGATCGACTCGAGGAAGATGTCGGCGAGCAGGTCGGTTGCCATCGCAAGATCTTCGCCCAGAACCTTGGCGTAGTAACAAGTATACTCTTTGCCGGTAAAAGCGTTGAGTACGCCGCCGACCGCATCGACCTCTTCGGCGATCTGCGCGGCGGTACGCTTCCTGGTGCCCTTGAAGAGCAGATGCTCGATGAAGTGCGAGACCCCGCTGTGGGTGGGCTCTTCATAACGCGATCCGTTTTCGACCCAGATTCCGATGGTCGAAGACACCACCTGCGGCATCGCCTCGGTCATCACGCGCACGCCGTTGGGCAGGAGGCTTTTGCGAATCATGATGCGGGATTACTCACCCTTCTGTTCGAGTTCGTCTTGCGCCTCGCGCAGAGAGAGCCGAATCTTGCCGCCACGATCAACCTCGAGCACTTTAACATTGATCTCATCACCCTCGTGCACCACGTCCTCGACGCGCCGCACGCGATGGACGGCGAGTTGCGAAATGTGGAGCAGGCCATCGGTACCCGGCATAATTTCGACGAAAGCGCCGAATTCGACGATCTTGCGCACCGTACCTTTGTAGATTTTGCCGACTTCGGGCTCGGCCGTAATCGCCTCGATCGCGCTTATGGCCTTTTCCATTGCAACGCCGTCGGACGACGCTATCAGCACGGTACCGTCGTTTTCGATATCGATTTTGCAGCCGGTCTCCTCGACCAGGCCGCGAATAACCTTGCCGCCGGGTCCGATCACGTCGCGAATTTTATCGGGCTTGATATGCAGCGTGACGATCCGCGGTGCGTAAGCGGAAACCTCCTTGCGCGGTGTCTCGAGCGCCTTCTGCATCACGCTCAGCACGAACAGCCGCGCGTCGCGCGCCTGAAGGAGAGCCTGGCGCATCACCTCGCGGTTGACGCCGCCGACCTTGTTGTCCATCTGGATGGCGGTCACGCCTTCCGCCGTGCCGGCCACTTTGAAATCCATGTCACCCAGGTGGTCCTCGTCACCGAGGATGTCGGTGAGGACGCGCACCTGCTCGCCCTCCTTGACCAACCCCATCGCGATACCCGCGACCGCCGCCTTAATCGGCACGCCTGCGTCCATCAGGGCGAGACTGCCGCCACACACGGTCGCCATCGAGGAACTGCCGTTCGATTCGAGTATTTCCGAAACCACGCGAATCGTGTAGGGAAAATCCTCCTCGGGCGGCAGCACCGGCACCAGCGCGCGTTCGGCCAGCGCGCCATGGCCGATTTCACGCCGCGACGGTCCGCGCAGGAACTTCACTTCACCGGTCGAGAACGGCGGGAAGTTATAGTGAAGCATGAATTTCTTGTAACGCTCGCCCAGTAGTGCGTCGATCTTCTGCTCGTCGGACGAAGTGCCGAGCGTGACCGTGGCGAGCGCCTGGGTTTCGCCGCGCGTGAACACCGCCGAACCATGGGTGCGCGGCAGCACCTGCACCTGCGCGCTCAGCGGACGAATTTCGGTCGAGCTGCGATCGTCGATACGGCGGTCCTGCTCCAGGATGACACGGCGGACGCGGTTGCGCAGAACGCTTTCGCAAGCCTCGCTGATCTCGTGTGAACGATCCGGAAAACGAACCGCCAATTCCTCGACAACCTTGTCGGAGAGCGCGTAGACGGCGGTGTTGCGGTCCTTCTTGCTGCTGATGCGCAACGCCGCTTCCAACTCGGCCGACATCCGATCCTTGACCGCCGCCAGCAGGGCGGGGTCGTCCTCCCTGGGCTTAAATTCGCGCTTGGGCTTACCGGCCAGCTTGCGCAATTCCTGGATCAGTTCAAAGACCGGCCGCATCTCCTCGTGGGCGGTGAAAAGCGCCTCGAGGATAGCTTCCTCATCGACGATTTCGGCGCCGCCCTCAAGCATCACAATCGAATCCGGCTTGGCCGCGACCACCAGCGAGATGTCGCTTTGCTCCAATTCGCTGATCAGCGGATTCACGACTAGCTTGCCGTCGATACGGCCAATGCGCACGGCCGCCACCGGTCCGTGGTGCGGAACGTCGGAGACCTCGAGCGCGGCCGAAGTCGCGATGAGCGCGAGCATATCGGAATCGTTGTCGCGGTCGGCCGACAACACGCTGACGATGATTTGAGTTTCCTTGTCGTAGCCCTTGGGAAACAGCGGCCGCATCGAGCGATCGATGAGACG
>JBOHWJ010000133.1:0-2952 GCA_050736495.1 Binataceae bacterium (SeqCode)
GCTCACTGTGGCCGCAGCCGCAAGCCTCGCGTGCCTCATCGAATGGCACGACACGAAACGGCATGGGGTCGTGCGTTACACCGTTGCACCGCATCACAACGTAACGCTAAACGCGGTGCTGGGGGCGATCTCACGGCGCCATCATCGGCCAGCCGACGCGTTTGCGCCAGTTCACCTCGCGCCGTCGGAGATCGCGCATCTCATTCCGCGCCGCCACCCGGATAACCAGGCGATTGCGGCGGTCGCCATGGCAGTTGCCGATGGACCCCTGCACGCGACCATCATCACACTATTTCCTTACGGCCGGCCCACCGCCGAACTAGAGTCGGTCGAACGGCTGGCGGCGCACAACGTGATCGCAACGCTTGTTCACGGCGAGGCGGCCGCCTCGCGCGAGTTCTGGCGGCGGCGCGCAATCGAGACCGCCGAGCGCGCCGGCCGCGCACAGGCGGCTCTCAGCGCGAGCAACAGCGAACGCAAGAGTATTGACAGCGCGATCGCGGCTGCGGCGAAACTCAGGCCCCGCGGCCGCTTTGGCGGTCTCGGAACGATCATCGCGCGCAGCGGCCCCTTCGACGTCTGGCTGGTCGCTCTCGCCGAGGACGGCCAACTTCGCGTCGCGGCGGCTTCGGCGAAACTCGCGCCGATTCCGGCGCTGGACGACGACAGCGCTTTGGCCGATTGCTTCAAACGCCAAATCTGGATTCTACGCAAAGGTTCGGGACAAGCCGGGGCGCAACATGAAGATCGTCTGTTCGCGCACTATTTCTGTTATCTTTGCGTGCCATTCGAACAGGGGGCGATTGCGCTGGCCGCGCGTGAAGAGATCGACGCGGCCACTGCGGCGCGGACAGCGGCGCTCGCCGCCCGGATGAATCCGATCATCGCCAACTGGATGCTCGAAGCGGAGACTGAACGGCTGCGCGCACTGGTGCGCAACCTCGGCCTTCGGATGTTCGGCGCGATTGACGCCGAACGCGCACGCATCGCGCGCGACCTGCACGACCATCAGGCGCAGCTTCTCGCCGCCGCCCGCATTGGAATCGAAGCCGGTCCTGACGAAGCGCGCGGCATCTTTAAACAACTGGAGGACGCGTTGCGCTTGCGCGTGCGCGAATTGCGCCCTGCCACACTGGGCCGCTCGACGCTCGAAGACGCGTTGCGCTACGAGTTGCATCGGCTCACCGACGCCGGGGTGAAGGGCCGCCTGCTCCATGCCGACCGTATGAACCTGCTCACGCGTCCGGTGCAGCAAGTGTGCTACCAGGTCGCGCGCGAGGCGCTCTCCAACGTCATCCGCCACGCCGGCGCCACGCGCGTCGAAATCAGCGCTGAAAGGCAGGGTGGCTGGGCGCGGCTTTCAATTCGTGACAACGGCAGAGGCATCGCGGGCGCAAACGGCGCAGGCGGAATGGGGTTGCGCGGATTGTGCGAGCGGCTGGAAATGCTCGGGGGCAAACTGCGGATCGATTCGCGCCCCGGCTCGACCCGGCTTATCGCGGAAATCCCGGAGCCCGCGTGAACGTCGGCGGCGAACGAATCAGGGTGATGCTTGCCGACGATCACCGCATACTGCGCGAGGCCTTGCGGCTCATGCTCTCGCGTGAATACGACGTCGTCGGCGAGGCGGCGAGCGGTGAAGAGGCGCTCGCACTTGCCCTCAAGCTGCGGCCGCACGTGATCGTGATGGACATCGGGATGCCAGGAATAGGTGGGCTGGCGGCGGCCAAGCGGTTGGCCAGAACGGCGCCGCGCGTGAAAGTGCTGATGCTGAGCCAGTACGACGACGAAGAATATGTGATGGAGGCGTTCTCCGATGCGGGCGTGGCGGGCTACCTGCTCAAGAGTGACGCGCCGCAGGAATTGATCGACGCCGTGCGTGTGATTCACGCGGGCAAACGCTACCTGAGTCCCTCGGTCGCGCCCATCCTGCTAAGCCGGATCGGCAGCCCGCGCGGCCCGGCGCGCGGCAACAGTCCCGAACTTACCCGGCGCGAGCGCGAAGTGCTGCGGCTGGTCGCCGAGGGCGCCACGAGCAAAGATATCGCGCAGCGGCTGGGTATCAGCCCCAAGACCGCGCAGGTCCATCGCGACAACCTCAAACAAAAGCTGAACCTGCGCACGACTGCGGCGATGGTACGCTACGCGATCAAGCACAAGCTGGTGAAGCTCGACTGACGTTGGCGCCACGGCAATTCCCGTATCGCCGGAAGTTCACCAGAAATTGCGCGCTTGAGCGCCGCCAGCCGCCCTTCTGGAAGCCCCGTGGCTTGTGGTAGTTTTGGGCGACGGAGACAGAACGTAATTGTGAATTCGCGGGAGGCATCCATCATGCTGCGCAAAGGTGTACATCATGTCGGCCTGGCAACACTCGACATCGATAGCACGATTGACTTTTATACCAACAAGCTCGGTTGGAGCGTCGCTTGGTGTGACGTTATCGAGCCGCCCGAGGGCGGCAGGATCAAGCATGCGTTCCTCGACACCGGCGACGGCACGCTGTTCGCCTTCATGTGTCCTGAGCGCGTGCCGGGGATTCCCCAGGAATTCAAAACCGATATCAACAGCGCGCAGAACCTGCCGCCGGCCTTCTATCATTACGCTCTGACGTGCAATTCGGTCGAAGAACTGGAAGCCAAGCGCGCGGACCTGGCCGGCAAAGGCATCGACGTTACGCCGGTGGTCGACCACGAATGGTGCCGCTCGATCTACTTCAATGATCCCAACGGCCTGTTGCTTGAATACTGCGCGACGGTGCGCGAGTTCAACGACGACGACAAGGTGATGAAGCATCGCGATCAGCCGGGGCCGATGGTCAAAGATCCCGAAGACGCGAAGAAGGTCTATGCCAAGCTGCTCGGCAAGGCGCCCGCCAACGCGTAGGGGTTTGACGCGGCGCCTGGGGAAGCTCTGCACAAGCTGTCGCGTGGTCATTCCGAGCGCCTCTAGCGG
>JBOHWJ010000134.1:0-2967 GCA_050736495.1 Binataceae bacterium (SeqCode)
GGCGAGACACTCGGCCTTATCGACGATGACATTATTCGGTTGCATTCGCGTGTCAATCGGTTGCTCAGCCGTCACGCCCATCGTGAATTTCCGTGGTCGCGCACGCGCCACTTCGTCACCAACGTACGCGTCATGGGCGTCGATGGCGACTGAGTACGAGCGGAGGCATCTTTTTTGGTGTACCGGCTTCGGAGCGGACGTGCCGACCCGTATATAGGTCATTATGAGTATATTTTCCGCCGTACCGGGAATGATCTGAGGATTCGATGGCGTGCGGCCATTCTCGATCTCGAAGCGCTCGACCCTCACGCTACCATAAGCATAATCCTGTAGCCGCGTTGGGCTCGTCAGACCGAGACATCCGCCGCATTGGCCAGTTCTGGCGGAATCAGCAAACGCTCCTACCCGCCCGCCGCGGGAATTTGGACCGCCTGCCAGCCGGCGCAAAGAATTGCTTTCTTTAACGTATGCGTCGCACAGGCGCATCAGCCAGAAACGACGGCGTTTGGTTGTGGAGGTTTTCGCGCAATGATCGATGTCACCGCGATTGCAACGTTAAGAGAAGCCTTGACCGGAACGCTGGTCACAGCCACCGATACCGGGTATGAACACTCGCGGCGAGTGTGGAACGCCATGATCGATCGGCGTCCCGAATTGATCGTGCGATGCGCCGGAACCGAAGATATCCACCGCGCCGTTGACTTCGCCCATGCGCACGATGCCGCGCTCGCGATTCGCGGCGGCGGCCATAATATCGCCGGGCTGGGCGTATCTGATGGCGGCATCGTCATCGACCTGTCGCTGATGAAGGCCATCAGCGTTGATCCCGCTCGCCGCGCGGCTCGTGCTCAGGCGGGCGTGCTCGGAGGAGAATTAGATCGCGCGGCACAGGCATTCGGACTCGCGACGCCGCTGGGCCAGATCTCCACCACCGGGATCGCTGGCCTGACGCTCGGCGGCGGAATGAGTTGGCTGCACGGCAAATTTGGCCTTGCCTGCGACAATCTGCTCGCGGTCGACATCGTTACCGCTGACGGGCGCGCGCTTGTCGCTAGCGCCGAGGAAAATTCCGATCTGTTCTGGGCGGTGCGCGGCGGCGGCGGCAACTTCGGCGTAGTCACCGACTTCGAGTACCGCCTGCATCCGCTAGGGCGCGATTTGGCCGGTACGGTCATCTACCCGAGGGAAAAGGCCCGCGACATGATGCGCCTTTACCGGGAACTCAATGCCACCGCACCCGACGGAATGCTGGCATGCGCGGCGTTCGTGACCCCGCCGGGCGGACCGCTCTCGTTTGCGATTGCCCTCGACTGGTGCGGCGAACTGGCCACTGGCGAGCATCTGCTCGAGCCGATCAGGCGCGCCCACCAACCGGTGGCCGACATGATCCGCGCGATGACGCATGTCGAAGTGCAGACTATGATGGATGAGTCGGCGCCCCCGGGACTGCAAAATTACTGGAAGGCCACTTATCTCAACGGGCTCAGTGATGATGCGATCGAAGTGATTACCGAATACGCCGCGCGCGCGACGTCGCCGCGGACGTTGATCATGCTGATGCCGTTGCGCGGTGCAATGAGCCGCGTCGCGGACAACGCGACCGCGTTTCCCAACCGCGCGAGCGCGTTCACTTTGAACATCATGGCGATGTGGACCGACGGGCCAGCCACAAACCACGTACGCTGGGCGCGCGAATTTTTCGCCGCGATGCAGCCGTTTTCCAGCGGCGGCGTTTACGTCAACGACCTGAATCAAGACGAGGGCGACGACCGCGTGCGTGCGGCTTACGCAGCAAATTACGGCCGGCTAGCTGTGATCAAAGCCAAATACGACCCGGACAATTTCTTCCATCGCAACCAGAATATCCGCCCCGCGGCCTCGTCACCGAAGACGTAATCGCCCCCGCAACTGATACGGCTGGCGCCATCGTTGACATAGCCAATCCGCAGCGGCGCGCTCGAGACACGCGTCGCTGCGCGATTTTCAGAGCGGCAATATTTAGAAACGCGCCTGCGGCACCGGCAGCCCCGGAATCTCCGATCGCGTGCGAAACACGGTTCCCTTCAGATCGCGATTATCGCTGTTGTTCGCCGTGACCACGTAAAGGTCGCACATGTCGGGTCCGCCGAAGGCGACGCTGGTTACCGTCTTCGCCGGCACCTTGATGCGCCGGTCGAGCGCGCCGTCCTTCCTGAAACGCACCACTTCGCCCGGACCGCCGACCACCGCCACCCAGATGCCGCCCTCGACATCGACCGTCATCCCGTCGGGCATCCCTTCCGGCACGCGCGCGAACACCTGTCGATCGCTGACGGTGCGGTCGGTGCGAACCTCGTATACCCACACGGCGCGCGTGGTCGAATCGCAATGGTATAGCAGCTTGCGATCGGGGCTGAAGCCGAGGCCGTTGGTCACTTCCACCCCGTCCCATAGCTTGCTGATCCGCCCCGGCGGATCGATGCGGAACAGTGAACCCGTCGGCGGTTTGCTTTTGAAGTCAAACTTGTTGATATCGCAGCCGAACGTTCCGCCCCATACGCTGCCCTGATCGTCGATGGTCAGGTCATTCATTCCGAATAGCGGCTTGCCTTCCCATTCGCTAAAAATGTCACGCCCGCTTCCGCTCTTTTCGTCCCAATAGGTCAGCTTCGCGCCGGTAACGAGCAGTCCACCGCCGTGGTTCAAGGCGATACCGCCGACCGATTTGCGATCGGGGATCAGCGTTTCGATTTTGCCGTCCGGACTGCGCCGGAAAACACCACCACCGCGCACATCGCTGTAGTAAAGCCGGTTTTGCTCATCGGTCCGCGGACCTTCGAGCAGTCCGTAGCCTGTCGCCAATGTCTCGAATTGCATGATCCCACTCCCTGTTGCCGTCGAGGACGGTGGCCACCGTTACCCGAAAATCAACTGCACAGCACCTCATTCGCGTGCATCGTATCGAGATATTCCTTCACCTCCTGGATC
>JBOHWJ010000135.1:0-11238 GCA_050736495.1 Binataceae bacterium (SeqCode)
ACCTTCAGTGCGTCACCGAGGCCAACCTGACGCTGACCGAGATGGTTCGCTTTGGCATCGACATCCGCACGGTCAGCCGGCTGCCGTTGATCCTCGACGGCGCATGCGGGTGGGGAGACCCGATGCATTTGCACCGCACCATCAACATGGTCGAGGCCGCAGGTTTCGCCGCGATCGAAATTGAGGACCAATTGCTGCCCAAACGCGCCCATCATCACGTAGGTATCGAACATATGATCCCGGCCGACCTGATGGCGGCAAAGATTCGTGAAGCGGTGAAGGCCCGGCGCGACAACCACTTCGTGATTATTGGCCGCACCAACGCGCTTCGCTCGAGTACCATGGATGACGCGCTGCGCCGCGCCGAAGCCTATCACGCGGCCGGCTCCGACATGCTCTTCGTGATCGCGCACAAAGCCGAGCAGTTCCGCCATCTCAGCGAACGTCTGCCACCGCCGCTGATGGCGATGCTTACCGACGGCGGACTTAAAGCGATGGGGCTGACTAAGCCGGAACTGGCTGCGATGGGCTTCCGTCTGCTGGTGGACCCGGTCACGCCCCTACTGGTTCTCCACAAGGTGCTGAAGCAATGCTACCGGGCCATCGCGCGGGGCGAGTCGGCGGCGATGCTCGCCCCCGAAGGCGCGTCCGGCGAGCAGAACGCGCTGCACCAGACCATTGGTCTCGAACAGCTTCTCGCCATCGAGCGTGAAACGGTCGAGAAATAGCTATTGATACGCCGCGATCGCGGAATGGTAACTTGATATTGGCTGCGAGCTGGAGGCTGGATTACACGTTGTCACGCGACGGAACCATTAATGGAACCATCGAGGCGGCCGCATTGACTGACTATCGCTCGCGGTTGGTGCCGGCGCATTAGGTAGTATCGGTGATCCCGGCCGGCGCTAAGCGCTGGTCCTTAGTATCGTGTCCCGCACATAACTTCACTTTGCACGACAATTTTCCTGAACACTGATACGGATAGATTGGCCGTACGGCAAGAAGTTATTTGCGGGACACGGCACTAGCGGCACCATGGGGCGCTTCGCGCGCTTTGGCTCGGACGTTCGTACTGTTCGGCGCGAGGTGGCGGAACGGCCCGAGCGGAGCCGCGGTTTCGACCATGTGGCGCGAACGAGTTTTCGCGGGCACCGCGGGCACTAGCCTTTTGCATATGGCCTCTCAGGCCGGCCGAGGCATTCCAGACACGGCGAAATTTCAGAGACCCAAGCCGGCCCCGGCTTGACGCCTCCTTGACGCGGCGTCCAATGCGCGCGACGGTAGACGATAGGCATCCTCGGAAACGGAGGTTCACCATGGGCATCACATTGAACCACACCATAGTACCGGCGCGCGACAAGTACGCCTCAGCGCGGTTCCTCGCACATCTCTTTGGCCTGGAGGTCGAAGAGATGGGGCATTTTGCCGCCGTGCGGATCAATGACGCATTAACGCTCGACTACGACGATCGCGAGAACTTCGAATCGCATCACTACGCATTCCAGGTTGGCAACGAAGACTTCGATGCGATCTTCACGCGGCTGAAGGGGGCCGGTCTTTCTTACGCCGCCGACCCTTTCCACCGGAACATTGGCCAGATTAATACGCGCAAGGGCGGCCGCGGCTTTTACTTCCTCGACCCCAACGGCCATAACTTCGAAGTGCTGACCCGAGCGTAGACTCGCCGAACGGTCATTGCGCTGGTCACGGCTGAACGATCGTTTGGCTTGCGGCAATCACAACTCAGCGGCTTCGCGGGAGGCGCGAACGTGACATATACGCGAATATACGCGGACGCGAATGGCGAAACTCATCTTGAGGACGTGAACCTCGATATGAAGAATTCCGATTCGGCTTTTCCGGCCACGATGTCGGAAATGATCGCCGCCAAAAGTGTCTTCTTCCGTACGACTCAGGGACAGGAGTACTTCATCGACTGGCATAATGCGCCGCGGCGGCAGCTTGTCGTTAACTTGTGTGGCGAAGTGGAGATCACCGTAAGCGACGGCGGGAAGCGCCGCTTTGGAGCCGGCTCAGTTCTGCTCGCGGAAGATCTCACCGGCAAAGGCCACATATCTCGCGGCGTGAGCGATGGCGAGCGGCGCGTCATGTTTGTCCCGTTGGCGGATTAGAGCCAACGGCTGTCGGGCATGGCGCAGGTCTTGGACTAAAATATACACGGGAAGACGACATCGCCGGAGCAAGCCAAGGGGCGGGACACGGACACTCGCGAGCAAATGCGCGGCACACTACATCCGGACCCGGGCGGTCTCGGATGCCGGGGACTCGATGCGCGTCAGGCTGCCGCGGGCTGAATATGGGACCATCAGTTTTCCGCTCTCGCGGCCGATAACCGTTCGGTGGAAAGAGGGAATCGGGCGATCTTACTTTCAGCCCGCGGCGGTGGCATTCACGGTGTTGTCCCGGCGATGCGATCCGCTTGTATACGGGCATCTCCTTTTTGAGGAATGCCGGCACGGCATATTGCCGGATTTCCGCCGGCCCTCGCTCACTTAAGCTTTGATCTCTGTGCTTCGATATCGATTTCGTAGAGGCGCGCCGCGTTTTCGCCCAGTATCTTACGCTTGGCGGCAAGCGTGAGGCTGCGATTCGTTTCCTTCTCCAGATCCTCGGGGATCTCGAACGCCATGAATTTCTCAATTAGCCATTTCGGCTGCCAAATCGCATAGTCACTCCCAAACAAGAGCCGGTCCTCGCCCAGCCAGAAGAGCAACTCCGCCATTATATGGCCAAAATACCGCGGCCGCGCGTGAACAAACGCCATCGCCACGGCAAGACCGCCATAGACGTTGGGTTCCTGCGCCGCGATCCAGCAAAAGTCATCCAGCCGCGGCAATCCCACGTGATCGACGATAAAGTTCAACTCGGGAAACGTGGTAGCCGCGTCGTCAACGTCGGCAACGTCAAACGCGTCGCGATTCAAGGGCAATATCGTCGGCCCCTTGTGCACGTGAATGTTCTTGATGCCCCATTCCTGGCACTTCTCGAGGTAGCGCCGCGCCGATGGATCGGAGAGCTTGTATCCCTTCGATGTGCCGCGCCACTCCGCAGTGTAGAGCTTGACACCTTTGATTCCATAGCTCTCGACCAGCGAGTGCAGATACTCCAGTCCGGCGTCGCCATCGCGCGGATCGAATGCGCCGTTCAGAATGAAGCGCGCGGGGTAAAGCTCCTTCATGCGGGCGTTCTGTTCGGTCGTGTTGAAACCGTGCTTGTAAAAATCGGTGAGATAGGTCGGCTGGCAGATGCCGATGTCGTCATGACCAGACACGAAGAGATCGTGATACATGGTTTCCGGATCATACTTCGCGAACTTTTCGGCGGACCACACAAACTCCTCGGGGCTCAAGCCTTTGTGATAGTCGTGGAAACAGTTGATAAATTCCGCGCCGTGCCGGTTGAGTTGATTCGCAGGGCTGCCGTCCCACAGATGAACGTGCGCGTCGATAACGAACACTTCTTCCCCATTGGCTGTACGGAACACTCGTGTCCTCCTTGCAAACTGTCGTGGCTGCCGTTCTCAACGCGTCAACGCCGCTTCGCGCCCATCAGCGCTATTACGGTACCAGCACCGCCCGCCCTTTGACCTTGCCATCCCTGAGGTCGCGAAGCGCGGAGTTGACATCATGGAGGGGGTATTCCCTGGTCGCCAACGAGACGAGGCCGCGTTCCGCGAGCGCGATCAGTTCTACCAAGTCCGAAAAAGTTCCCACGAGGTTTCCAACTATGGTCTTTTCGCTAACGATCATATCCATGGTCGATATTTCGACTCTGCCGCCATATCCAATAATGTAGTAATAACCGCCGTTGCGGGTCATTTTCAGACCGTTGGCAACGGAATCGCCTTCACCAACAAAATCCAGTACGGCCTCGGCTCCATTGCCTTTGGTCGTCGCCAGTACGCGCTCGACTTCGTCGCCGTTGGCTTTCACGGTATGAGCGGCGCCGCTTTCCTCGGCCAGGTTAAGCGCCAGGTCGGAACGGTCCACCGCGATGATTTCCGCCGCACACAATGTCCTGAGCACTTGAATGCCGATATGGCCGAGACCGCCAGCGCCTATTACAACCGCGTAGTCACCCGGCAACAGGTGGCGGGCCGCTTTCTTGACGGCATGATACGCGGTAAGTCCGGCGTCAGCATGGGGTGCTACGTCTTTTGGCACGAGCGTGGCGGGCAGTTTTATCAACGCGCGCTCGGCGGTCTTGAGCAGTTCCGCATAACCGCCGTTGCTATCGATGCCGGGAAACGCGCCACCGGCGTGCATATCGTTGCCCCGCCGCGCGGCGAGCGTCGCGCCGTTGCTGAGCAGCGGATGGCAAATGACCGCGTCTCCGAGCTTGACGCTGGTGACCGCGTTGCCAACGGCTTCAACCCAGCCGGCATTTTCATGCCCCATTATGTACGGAAGTTTAACCGGAACCCTGTCGCGCCATAACCCTTCGATAATATGCAGGTCAGTGCGGCACACCCCGGCCGCGCCGATACGCACGACGACGTCCGCCGGCCCTTCGATGACCGGATTGGGGACGTCCTGGTAAGTCACGAACGCCGGCCGGTTGAGGGTCTTGTCGTAGTCGCTGAGGACCGCCGCTTTCATTAATAGAGTCCTTTTAGTTATGAGTTTCCCGGATTTGAAGCATGGCCGAGCCTGAGAGCATTCGCGCTCGCGCCACAGCTCATCGCGTCCTCGACCCTCGAATCTAGCGATTGCGCTCGCCACCGCCGCTCGCCTTCGATGAATCGGGCGACGGCTCGGCGCTGCCGTAGCGCGCCCGCAGCAACGTTCCGCACAAAGCCGCGTTGAATTCGATATTAGCCGACGTACGGCGCAGTTGACGCAGATGCTCCGCGAAGGCCTCCGGCCTGAGCGGGCGGCCTGCTGGCGTAACGAACGCGGGGCTAAGGAGATCCTGATCGCCGAATTCCTCCCGCAAGGCCAGATATTGGTCGCGCGCCCGCGCACTCCCTTCATTTTTGAACTGGAGCGCGCGGAGCTCACCGATGCTCAGCGCCAGCAGCTCCGATGTGCTGTAAGAGGCGGCGATCAAATCACGTAACAGCCTTTCCTGCCGGCCTAGAAATGCCTTTGCGCGGAACAAGCGGCGCAATTCATCGAGATCGCCTGTCGCCTCTTCGGGAAAGGCCGCGCTGAACGGAAGGCGCGCCGCCACACCGTGATTGATTTCCGGCGCCGAATAATGATCCGCCAGCTCCACGCTTACACCATGAACCCACCGTAGCCGCGCCACCGCCTCGCGAACATCCTCCGCCATCATGAAAGCGAAATTCGCCGCGCACCAATACGTGGGCAACTTGAAGCGGACGCGAACGCGAAAGTCGGCGTCGACTTCCACAGCGTCAATAAAACCGAGCTCGGTCAGCGGCTGGTCGAGTTCCGGATCGATGACGGTCTTGAGCTCGCGCCATACTTGCGCTGCCGCATCTTCGCATGTCACATCGGCCTCTCCACGCAACTAAACCGAATCAATCATAGGTCGAGCGCGACGCCGGCGGCAAGGAATCCATCCACGTTCGCGCCGGCCATCCACTGGGCTGCCGCGACGAAACTCAGCTATGCCACGGCTCGACCAGGATTTTCGCGTGCGTCTCCGGCGAGGCGAGATCGTCGAACGCCTTAGCCACGCCCTCGACTCCGACCTTGCCGGTGATGAGCGGGTCGCCGTTGACCTTGCCCTCGGCCAGGTTATGCAACGTCTCGACAAATTCCTGTGCCGAATAGCCAAGTACGAACTGGATATTCAGTTCCTTGTTGATACCGAACAGCGGCTGGATATGATCGGTTTCCATGCATACGCCGACGACGACGACGCGCGCGTTGGCCGGCGCGGACGACATGATCGAATCGATCATGGTGGGAATGCCGACGCACTCGAAGATCACGGCCGGACGCAGTGCGGGTCCGGGGAGCCACGGCGGCAGCGCCGGCGCCTTCGACGGGTCCTTGTAAGCCGCCATCTCTTTCCAGCTCGCGAAGGGCGACTTTTGCCTGGGATCAACGACCAGGTCCGCACCCATCTGCTGCGCGAGTTGGCGGCGGCGCGGCGAGAAATCGGCCGCGACGATGGGATGCACATTCTTGAGGTTGAGCGCTGAAATTACCGACAGGCCCACCGGACCGCATCCGATTACCAGCGGTGCGTCGTCCGCTCCCAGCCGTGCCTTCTCCACCGCGTGATAGCCAACCGCCATGGGTTCAGTCAGCGCCGCACGCTCAGTCGAAAGCCCGTTAGGCACTTCGAGCAGTAACCCCTCCGTGAGGCGCATCATTTCACCGTAACCGCCTGGATTGTCGTTCGAATAGCCAACGGTCTCGACGCCGCTGGGCCGAATCAGCACCGGCATCGAGCAAACCCGCTGGCCGGCCTTCAGGCGACGCTGCGTGCCAGGTCCGAAGTCGACGACTTCCGCACAGAATTCGTGCCCCATCACGACGTCGCGCTTCAAGTCCATAACGAAGACACCGCCCGAACGCCGCGCGGCGTCCACGAGCTTTTCGGCATGCTTGAGCGCATGCAGATCCGACCCGCAGATTCCGCAGGCCAGCGTCTTGACGAGCACTTCTCCCGAACCGGGCTGCGGCACTGGAATGTCATCGACGACGAGTCTCTTATTGCGCATTATGGTGGCGCGCATCGTGGCTATCCTCCGGCGGCATACGGGCCGCTCAATGCTTGAGCTGATTTCTTCGCGATTATGTTCGTCGATTCGCATGATATTCTTCGCCCACGACAATCGAAATCGCAAACCTCGCGGAGTGAGCCCGTTTCGGCTTGGCCTCGTGCGCGTTGCCATCCGATCAGCCGTGCCCGCTAACGCGCGGCGCTAGCCTTGACGTGCGAGCGGCGCTCGGCCTTCTTTAACGCCGACTGTCATGAAAAGGCGGATTGGCAAAACTGGCTAAGACTAACCGCAGGATATACGCTGGTGCGGCCTGGTTTGACCTGGTCCGATTTGCGGAGGATCGAGGGAAATATGGTCGGTTTCGAAATTGAAGACAGCATCGTGGTTGTTACCATTGATCGCCCTGAAGCGCGCAACGCCGTGGATAGTCCGACCGCGGCGGCGCTGGCGAGGGCGTTTCGCCGCTTTGACGAGGACGCGTCGCTGAGTGTCGCGATCGTCGCTGGGGTTGGCGGATTTTTCTGCGCGGGCGCTGATTTAAAGGCCGTTGCTACTGGCAAGGGAAATCGGGTGGCCGCCGAAGGCGAGGGGCCGCTCGGCTGCACGCGGATGCTGCTCTCGAAACCCGTTATCGCCGCGGTCGAGGGCTACGCCGTCGCCGGTGGACTCGAACTCGCGCTTTGGTGCGATATGCGCGTGGCGGCGCGCGATGCCATCTTCGGTGTGTACTGCAGACGCTTCGGCGTACCGCTAGTCGACGGCGGTACCGTGCGCCTGCCGAGGCTCATCGGGATGAGCAATGCGCTGGACATGATTTTGACCGGGCGCGGGGTTTCCGGGGACGAGGCGCTGAGGATGGGGCTCGCGAACCGCGTTGTCGATACCGGCAAAGCGCTCGAAGCGGCGAAAGAACTCGCGCGCCAGCTTGCGGCATTTCCGCAACTATGCCTGCGGTCGGACCGCATGTCGGCCTACCAGGGTTGGACGATGTCACTCGAACAAGCGATCGCCAACGAGTATCGCCACGGCTTTGCCACGATCGAGTCGGGTGAGACGCGCGCCGGCGCCGAGCGCTTCAGTTCGGGAGTCGGTCGCCACGGCAAGTTTTAGCGCGATGTTATCAGTCACTTTCTGATACTCGGACCATCGCGGGATGCTCACGCCGGACCATCGATGGATCGGCAAAACGGCGCAGCAAGATCACGATCAGCAACATCAAAAGGATACCGCCTTAGCGGAAGCGGCAAGGGCTGGAGCGAGGCGAGCTCGCGCATCCGCCGGGCAACCCGCCATAGACCTCCAACGCACACTGGCCTTGCTGCGGCAGCGTGAATGGGCCGGCGGCTGAATAGCGATCCCCCGTCACTCCGTCCGCCGCACAAAATCGCCCTCGAGGCGGTCCAGACTGGGACAGCCGATCTGCTCCATCCACGCGATGGATCACTGATTACACGGCATGAATCCCTAACCGCGCAATGGCGATGATCGCTGATCCGCGCGGCCTGTCGACGCGCCGGCACTGATCAGCGCGTGTCGAAGAAGCGATCGAGAAAAGCCATCTGTGCCGTACGGATGCCGGTGCGCACGTGGATAGTATCGCCGAAGTCGAGGTAGTTGTCCTTGCCGGCATCGTAGGCGGGCCAATTCGGGAGGCTGCCGCCGTTTGGATTTCCAGTGGCCGCAAAACGGACCCAGGCGTCTGTCAACGACTCCGAGATCGCCTCATCCTTGCGATTGACTCCGCTTTCACCCAGGCGCGTGGCGAGGTTGCCGAACACGTAACAAACCTCCTCGCCATGCAGGGGGGCTTGTGCGCGATCACCCGGCCGGCGCGTAAAAAGATAGCGAAAGGTCGGTTGACGCGTGGAGTTGGCCCGCGCGATTCCCCATGCACCGTATGTGAATTGCGTGTCGCCGAAGGGATTGCCGCACTGGCACAACAAATCGGCATCGCCGGCGGCGGCGTACACGATCAGCGCCTCCCGCGCCGCGCCGCCAAAGTTTTGCCCAACCAGATTCTCAAAGTCCGCGGCGGTTTCGATCGGCCAGGCGTTGACAAACATCGAGCCCTCGTCGAGATTGCCGCCGACGATCATGGGCACCGGCTGGAACTGGCCGGTGGCGTAGGCGGCTCTTTCCTCCTGGTTAATCACCCAGCCGTCGCGGATCGGGCGCAGAACTCGCGGAGTAGTCAGTCCACGCACCCTGGGCACGAACTGATTAGTCATAGCCAATACTTCCCGGCATCGCGCGCATCGCCGCCAAGTCGTTGCCTAGCATCAGCCCCGCCTCTTCCGCTTCGCTCAGACTCGCGAGCGGCCGCAGCGAACCCGGGCTTTCCAGTATGGCGCGCTGAAAAAGCCCTTTGCCGACGGCCGAGGTGAGCAGCAGTGAGATTGAAGCGCCGCCGGCGGATACGCCGATAGACGGTGACGCGTTTGGCGTTGCCGCCGAATCCGGCGATGTTGGCTGAGACCCAACGCAACGCGGCAACCTGATCCATCAAACCGTAATTACCGGACGCTTCGTGATCGGACTCGCGAGTAAGTGATGGATGCGCGAAAAATCCGAAGAGGCCGACGCGGTAATTAATCGTGACCAGAATCACACCCTTGCGCGCGAACTTTTCCCCATCGCATACAGAGTCGGCGCCCGAGCCCATGACAAAACTGCCGCCCGGCAGCCATACCATAACGGGAAGGTTTTCATCCATTCGGCGCGCCGGCGTCCAGATATTGAGGCTGAGACAATCCTCGCTCATACCTGGCGCGCGCGAGGGGCGCATTGAAACCTGGATGGGGTCCAACGCGAATACGCTGGCGGAACGGACACCCTGCCACGGCTTGACCGGTTGCGGCGGGCGCCAGCGCCATTCACCTATTGGGGCCGCCGCGAACGGGATCCCCTTGAATACGCGCACATCGGTTCCCGTGCATTCGACCGCGCCGGACTCGATTTGGACTACCGCCGAGGAAGCGATCACATGCGTTGCGGAAGGTTCTTTGGACGGAGGCATGGCTACCCTGTTCGAATATCAAGTGAGAGTGGACCGGAAGCGGGGCTGTTTCAATTTTCGAAATTAGATTTCAAGAATTGACCGCTCGAAGCGGCTATTGTTATAAGGACCTCAGAGCCTTTGCATCACCCAGAAGAGGGTTCAGCCTATGGCATCTGCGAAAGATAAAGAAATATTGACGCGGGTGGGGCCCGGCACGCCGATGGGCGAGTTGATGCGCCAATACTGGTTGCCGGCGGCGATGTCGCGCGAGTTGACGGCTGGCGGCGCCCAGATGCGCCTGATGCTGCTGGGCGAACGGCTGATCGCGTTCCGGGACGGCACCGGGAAAGTGGGCATTATGGACCATCGCTGCCCACATCGCTGCGCGTCGTTGTTCTACGCGCGCAACGAGGAAGGCGGCTTGCGTTGCGCTTATCACGGCTGGAAGTTCGACACCGATGGAAACTGCCTCGAGATGCCGAACGTGCCGCCGGAGTATGACTACAGGAACAAGGTCAAGGCCAAAGCTTACAAGGCGGTCGAGCGCAACGGCCTCATCTGGGTCTACATGGGAGCGCGGGCCAAGCCGCCGGTGTTGCCCGCGCTGGAGCCGACCCTGCTGCCGGAAGAGCAAGTGATGCTGCGATTCTGTCAGCGCGAATGCAATTGGCTGCAGGGGCTCGAAGGCGATATCGACACCTCACATTTCGGCTTCCTGCATGGTGGCAGTATCAGCCCTGACGATATTCCGGCGGGCGGCATGGCGCGTTATGCGCTAGCTAACCGCGCTCCGACCATGACGGTGGCGAAAACCGACTGGGGCACGATGTACGGTGCGCGGCGAATCGTGGACGGCAAAATCTATTGGCGTTTCGCGCCGTTCGCGTTCCCGTTTTGGACCATGCCGCCGGAAGGGGATTTCGCGCAGCATATCATCGTGCGTGCGTGGGTGCCGATGGATGATACTCATACGATGTTTGTCCACCTGTCGTGGAATAAAAACGCACCGCGGCCGCGCGTGCTGAAAGACGGTCGGCAGATGCCCGGATTCTCACTTCGATTTGACTATATGCCGAATAGTACTGATTGGTACGGCCGCTGGCGCCTCGTTCAGAACGCCTCGAATGACTACACTCTCGATCGCGAGGCGCAACGCAATGGCATCTTCACCGGCATCGACGGCATTCATTTGCAGGACCAGGCCATTACCGAGAGTATGGGCGCGATCGCCGACCACGGCTTCGAGCATCTTGGCCACGGCGACCTGATGCTGATTCAGACCCGCCGGCGCCTGGTGCAGGCCGCGCAAGCGCTGCGGAAGAACGGTACGATTCCGCCGGGAGTCGACGATCCTGAGATGTATTTGAAGATCCATGCCGGCGACTTTCTGCTCGACGAGGAAATACCGTTCGAGGATGCCTACAGGAATCAGCCGCGGACTTCGATCGACCTCAACGGCAGTGTGCGCGCGCCGGACTTGAGCGCGCGGAACAACGCGCCGCTGCAAGCGGGGAAATAGGCGCCGCACCGCTTAGCGGGCGGTTGAAAAAGCCATTTCAACCGCCTGTCCTCACCC
>JBOHWJ010000136.1:0-10976 GCA_050736495.1 Binataceae bacterium (SeqCode)
GATACGCTGCTGCTCGACAAAACCGGAACCATCACGCTGGGCAACCGGATGGCGACGGAATTCATCCCCGTTTTGGATGTGCAAATCACGGAACTGGCCGACGCCGCTCAGCTCGCCTCGCTGGCCGACGAAACGCCCGAAGGGCGTTCGATCGTGGTCCTGGCCGAGCGCGAATATAACCTCCGCGGACGCGCACTGATTGAGAAAAAGGCTAGCTTCATTCCATTTTCGGCGCAGACCCGCATGAGCGGCGTGGATATCGCCGGCCGCGCGATCCGCAAGGGTGCCACTGATCAGATCGTCCGTTTCGTGCGTGAAAACGGCGGAATCGCGCCCGTCGAGATCGAAGCTATCGTCGAACGTATAGCCAGGACCGGCGGAACGCCCTTGGTGGTCGCCGACGGGCCGCGAATTCTCGGCGTGATTCATCTCAAGGATATAATCAAAGAGGGCATCAAGGAGCGCTTCGCGAGGCTGCGCGCGATGGGTCTGCGGACGGTGATGATCACTGGGGATAATCCGCTGACCGCCGCGGCGATCGCCGGCGAGGCCGGTGTCGACGACTTCCGCGCCGAAGCGACTCCCGAGACCAAACTTGAACTAATCCGTGAAGAACAGGCGCAGGGCAAACTGGTCGCGATGATCGGCGACGGCACCAACGATGCTCCGGCGCTAGCCCAAGCCGACGTTGGCATAGCGATGAATGCCGGCACACAGGCGGCGCGCGAGGCCGGCAACATGGTCGACCTCGACTCCAATCCGACCAAAATCATGGAAGTGGTCGAAATCGGGAAGCAGTTGCTGATTACGCGCGGCGCGCTCACAACCTTTTCGATCGCCAACGATGTGGCCAAGTACTTCGCGATCATTCCCGCGATGTTCGTGATTGGTTACCCGGAGCTCCAATCGCTCAACATCATGCATCTGGCCACGCCACGGAGCGCGATTCTCTCGGCGGTTATCTTCAATGCGCTGATCATCGTCGCGCTCATTCCGCTCGCTCTGCGCGGAGTTCGGTACCGCCCGCTTGGCGCGGCCGCCATTCTGACACGCAATCTGCTGATTTACGGGTTGGGCGGAGTGATCGTTCCATTCATCGGAATCAAGGCCATTGACCTGCTGATCGTAGCCATGCACCTGGCCTAAAGGAAAGTATCGATGCGTCTTTGGACCGCCTGCAGGATGACCCTTGTACTGACGCTACTGACCGGCATCGTCTATCCGATCGCGATGGCCGGGTTGGCTCAGCTTTTGTTCCCATTTCAGGCGCAAGGGAGCCTGATAACGCACGATGGCCGCGTCGTCGGCTCGGAATTGATCGGCCAGAATTTCGCTTCACCCGGCTATTTCCACGGGCGTCCGTCCGCAGCCGGTGACAAGGGCTACGATGCGAGTAACTCGGGCGGATCGAATCTAGGACCGACCAACCGGACGCTTATTGAAGCCGTGCGGCAGCGGCTCCACGGCGTGCTTGAGAGGAACGCGGCGGCCATGCCCGCACTGGTCGCGATTGACCTCGTCACCGCTTCCGGCAGCGGACTCGATCCGGAGATCAGCCCCGCCGCGGCCGATCTCCAGGTGCCCCGCGTCGCCAAAGCTCGAAGCTTGAGCGAAGAAACGGTGCGAGCACTGGTGCGCGCTCACACGCGCTCCCGATGGGCCGGTGTCCTTGGCGAACCGGGCGTCAACGTCCTTGAAACCAACCTGGCTCTCGACGAAATCATTGCGCGGCATCGCCTCGGCATGAAAGCTGATTCTGACCAGGGTAAAGCGGAATGATTCCGGCACTCACGGTCCCGGTTTGCGCGGTTATGCGGATGAACAAAAGCCGATTGTGCCGCTAATTCGGCTCGTGGAATCATCGGAAAGCCGAGGGCGCACGGCAATTTGGGTAGCAGGCCCGAGATGAATGCCGACGATCGCAAAGATCCTGAAGCCTTTCTCGGCCTGGTACCGCAATCGAAAAAGGGCCGCGTGAAAATCTATCTCGGCGGAGCGGCCGGCGTCGGGAAAACCTACCGGATGCTTGAAGAGGCGCATCAAATGCGTGAGCGCGGCCAGGACGTGGTGCTCGGCTTCATCGAGACTCACGGCCGGGCCGAGACCGCGGCTCGAATCGGCGATCTCGAGATGGTGCCGCCGCGCAAGATTCCATATCGCGGCGTGATTCTCGAGGAGATGGACATCGACGCGATTCTGGCCCGCAAACCCGAATTCGCAATCGTGGACGAACTTGCGCACACCAACGTGAGCGGGTCGCGCCACGCCAAGCGGTTCCAGGACGTCGAGGAGCTGGCCGCCGCCGGCATCAACGTCATCACCGCCATCAACGTGCAACATCTGGAGAGCCTTAAGCAGATGGTCCGGCGGATAACCGGCGTCGACATCCGGGAAACCATCCCAGATACCTTTCTCCTGCACGCCGACCAGGTCGTAACCGTCGATATCTCGGTGGAGGAGCTGCGCCAGCGCCTACGCGAAGGAAGGATTTATCCGCCCCAACGGGTCGAGCACGCGCTTAAGAATTTTTTCAAACCGAGCAACCTGGCGGCGCTGCGCGAGCTGGCCCTGCGCGAAGTCGCGCGCGATCAGAGCCGCCAGCGCGAGGAACTGGAGCTTCTCAGGCACGAGGGAGGGCGCAGGCCGGCGGTCATCGACCGGATCATGGTGTGCCTGTCCTCCAATCCGGCGGGAAGGGAAGAGCTGCTACGCAAGGCAGCGCGCAGCGCGGCGCGGATGAATGCCGACTGGTATGCGGTACACGTCGAGACCCCGGCCGAATCGCTCCAGAAGATAAGCACCGCCGACTTTCGTGCGCTGCTGGACAACATCAGCCTCGCCTCCGATCTCGGAGCGGAGACCGTGTGGCTGAAATCCGTGGATGTCGTCAGGGCATTGCTGGATTTCGCGCGCGAACACAAAATCACCCGAATCATCGTCGGCCGGACGCGCCCCACTCTGATGAACCGGTTGCTGCGCCGGTCGATGGCCGCCCGGATTATCGCCGCGGCCAGTGATTTCGACGTGGAACTGGCGGGCCAGGAATACGCGAGGGAACGACGATGACACCGCCTCCGCTGCGCGCGCGCATCCGCAACGGCACCCTGTTGATGCTCGCGCTGACGCTCACCATTGGAGCGTTTGCGGTACCAACGGTTCATGAGCTGGGCGGCTCCATCCGCGAAACCCTCTATCGCAACTACGTCAGCATCGAGGCCGCTCAGCGTATGCAGGCGGCACTCCAAGCGATCGAGCTTGCCCAACTGCGGGGGACGTTGCCCGCCGTTCTGCCGCGGAGCCGCGATACGTTCACGCACTGGATCAATGTTGAGCTGAGCGACATCACGGAAGTCGGAGAAGAGGCGCTCTCTCGGGACATCCAGCGGCGCGGGCAGCGCCTCTTCGGCGAACTGAGCCGCGGTCTGCCCGGAACGCCCGACCATCAGGAATTCCAACTTCTTCATCAACGCCTGGATGATCTCGTTCAAATGAACAAGGCGGCAATGTTCCGCGCCGACAGCCGGACGACACGAATGAGCGACCGGCTCGCCTACGAATTCGCGATGGGACTCGCGGTTCTGCTCGTGCTCGGCGTGGCTCTCTCATGGACTCTCGCCTGGAACATCTCCAAACCGCTCGCCGAGCTGTCTGAGCATTTGCGCAGCTTCAGTCTGCGTGGCCCCTCGCTCAGGCTGGGCGAGCAGCCACTGGCCGAACTTCAGGCCGTGGCGTCCGAATTCAACAAGATGGCGGAGCGCCTCGAGCAGTTCGAAAAGCTGAACGTGGATCGGCTAATCTACGAAAAAGGCAAGACCGAAGCCATACTCGAAAGCATCGAGGACGGCATCGTCCTGATAGACTCCGCCGGCATTGTGACTCATATAAACGAGGTCGCCGGCATCATCCTGAGCGTCGAGCGTGACGAGGCTCTCGGCAGCCCCTTCGACGACCTCAACAGCAACCATCCCCATTACTTGCGGGTGCGGTCCGCACTGCGGGCCATCGCGACGCAACCCCTGGAGGCGCAACGGGTCGAGGTCGACCTGCACGTGCGCGGCCGCGACCACACCTACGTACTGAAACCCGTGCCGCTCAGGCAGGAAACCGGCGAGTCGTTTGGGACGATCCTCATCCTGCAGGACATCACCTACCTGCGCGATAAGGACCGCGCACGGACCAGCCTGGTCGCGACGCTCTCGCACGAACTCAAGACGCCGCTTACATCTCTTGCGCTGTCGGCGGAACTGCTCCAACGCAGTAGCGGCTTGAACGCGGAGCAGCGGGAGATGGTGGGCACGATCCATGAAGACGTGGGGCGAATGGGGGATTTGGCAAACAAACTGCTGGATCTCGCCCGCGGTGAGGGAGCGGCAATTACGCTTCAAAATGTTGCCGTTGATATCACGCAACTGCTGAAGGCGGTGACCAGGACTTTTACGCTTCAAGCGGAACAAAAGGCCGTTCAGCTCAAAACGGACTTCGACGAGTCCGCGCCAAAAATTCGCGCCGACCCGCTGAAATTGTCGTGGGTCGTGTCGAACCTCGTCGCCAATGCGTTACGTTATACACCAGCGGGCGGAACGATATCGGTATCATCAAAAACGGCGGCGCGGGGCGTTCAACTGCAGGTCCGCGATACCGGGCCGGGTATCGCAGCGCAGCTTCGGGAGCATCTCTTCGAACGCTTTGCCCAATGGGATGTAAATGGAGCGGAGCCGGGTTCCGCAGGTTTGGGCCTCGCGATCGCCAAGGAAATCGTGGAGGCGCATGGCGGCCGAATCTTCGTGCACGGCAGCTTGGGCAAGGGAACCTGCTTTACGGTGGAGCTGCCCGCAGGGCCGGAGGCGCTATGGCAAAGCTCCTGATCGTGGACGACGAAAAGAACATCCGCGCCCGCCTGGTCACGTTTTTTGAAGGATGCGGGCATGGAGTTCAAAGCGCGGAGAACGGACAGGGCGCCTTGCAGCTTTTGGCCAGCGGACAACTGTTCGATGTCGTGCTGACCGACTATCGCATGGCCGAACTCAACGGCCTTGAATTGCTCCAGCAGATAAAACGCCAATCGCCGGAAACCTCGGTCATCCTGATGACCGCGTACGCCACAGTCGAAAACGCGGTGGCGGCAATGAAGGCCGGTGCTTACGACTATTTGACCAAGCCTTTCTCCCTGGACCAGGTGCAGCACGTGATCGAGCGGGCGCTTGAGATTCGAGGCCTGCGAAATGAAAACCGCAACCTTCGCCGCGCGTTGGAGGAGCTGCCGCTGCTCGACTCGCGCAGCCTCGCCATGATCGAGCTGCTCAATACCGCGCGGCAGGCCGCCACGAGCGACGCAACGATCCTGCTGACCGGCGACAGCGGAACGGGCAAGAACGTGCTCGCCCGGCAAATTCATGACTGGAGCATGCGCCGCGAGCGTCCATTCGTAGTCGTGAACTGCACCACTCTCTCGGAGCAGCTTCTGGAGAGCGAGCTCTTCGGTCATGTTCGCGGCGCCTTCACGGGTGCGATGAAGGACAAGCCAGGACGGCTCGAAGCCGCAGCCGGCGGCACGGTCTTTCTGGACGAAATCGCGGATCTACCAGCCGCCGTCCAAAGCAAGTTCCTTCGCTTCCTGCAGGATCAGAGTTTCGAGCGCGTGGGCGGCGATCGAACGATTTGGGTCGACGCGCGTATCGTTGCCGCATCGAACCGCGACCTCGAAGCGGAGCTGACGGCACATCGATTTCGCGAAGATCTCTATTACCGCCTCAACGTGATCGCGCTACGCGTTCCACGGCTTCGCGAGCGCCGGGAGGACATCCTGCCGCTGGCCGCATGGATTCTGCGGGGCGCTAGCCTCCGGAATCGCCGGGAGCCCATGAGCCTCTCGGACGAGGCCGCGGCGGCGCTGCGGAATTATGGGTGGCCGGGAAACGTGCGCGAGTTGCGCAACGCCTTGGAGCGGTCGGCGGTGCTCTGCCGCAACGACACGATCGGGACTGACGATCTCCCGGATTCGCTCTTTCGTTGGGCGCCGGAGCCGCTTTCCGCCGCTTCTTCGCCGACCAGCCTGGAAGAGCTCGAACGCCAGCATATCGTGAGAGTGCTGGCGCAAAGCGCCACGCTGGAAGAAGCCGCGGCTATGCTTGGAATCAACGTCACCACGCTGTGGCGCAAGCGTCGCCGCTACGGTATCGAATGACACGGGCCTATCGCTCGAAAGCCGGCTTTCCAGGTTGCGACCGACACAGGCCGGGAGCGATTCAGCGCGCACGCTCGAAACGTCCGGCGCCGATGCCGCGCGGCTATCAGCATTCGCTACGCATGTATGAAGAACTGATCACCATGGCGGAGATTGGAGCAATGCCCATTGCGCTGGGTTCCTTATGAGGGCTGCTTGCCGCTGCGATCGCGACTCCTGTTCTGGTTGCGCGATCCTCGACGAAGAGCGCACGCTCTCGGCGGAGCTTCCAGGCTACGATGGCTACCGCCGCGCCGTCCCCTATCGATTGATCCCGCTTGTCTGGTAGGACCGTCACCCACACTCGAAGCGGAGTAACCGGGAACCGCGCGCTACTCGTACCGCAGCGCGTCGATCGGGTCGAGCATCGAGGCCTTGCGCGCCGGGTAGTAGCCGAAGAACACGCCCACCGCCGCGGCGAATAGAAAGCCGCCAACCACCGCCGTCGTCGAAATCAGCGTCGGCCAACTGGCCAGCGCCGAAAGCACCTTGGAGGCGACGATTCCCAGCACCGCGCCGGCCAGGCCGCCCAGAATGCTCAGCAGCGCCGACTCAATCAGGAATTGCAACAGGATATGGATGCGCCGCGCTCCAAGCGCCATCCTGATGCCGATTTCGCGCGTGCGCTCGGTCACCGAGACCAGCATGATATTCATGATCCCGATGCCGCCGACCAGCAGCGAAATCGAGGCGACGGCCGCCAGCAAAAGCGTCATCACGCGGCTCGCGCTCTCGGAGGCTTGCGCAATTTCATTGAGGCTGCGCACGGTAAAATCGTCGTCCTGGCCGGGCTGAATATGATGTCGGCGATGCAGGATTTGTTCGATCTGCCCCTGCGCGATGGGAACAGCTTCGGCGCTGGCGGCCTGAACGTAAATCATGTTGACCACGCCGGAAATTCTGGGCGGATTGCCGAACGGACTGATGAGCGAAATGCCGGTGGCGTAAATCGCGTTGGTGGTGGGAACGCTCGCATAAGGATTGAGCACGGGGTTGCTTGAACCGGTCGTCACGTCCGGCACTGACGCGCTGACCTGGGCCACGCCCAAGACCTTGCGCTCGGCTGTCTCGAACGGCAGCAGAATGATGTCGTCCTGGTCCTGCCCCCAATTCGACTGGCCTTTGACGGCCAGTACACCGATCACGCGTACCGGAAAATTCTTGATTCGAATCGTTGCGCCGACCGGATTCTCATCCTCTCCGAACAGATTGTTGACCACCGTCTGACCCAGCAGACACACCGGCGCGGCGCTGCGTGTATCCTGGTCGGTGAACGCGTGCCCCGTCACCACGGGCCAGTCACGGATCTTCAGATAGGCTGGCGTCACGCCTTGGATACTGGTGCTCCAGTTGCGGCTGCCGTACACGACTTGCGCGATCTGCCGATCCATATAGCTGACCGCGTCAGCCGCACGCGCCTGCTTCATAACGGCGTCCGCGTCGGCAACGGTGAGGGTCGAGGTGCTGCCAAAGCCGGCGCGCACGCCGTTGGAGGTGGTCGCGCCCGGCATTATCACCAACATATTGGTGCCGAGGCTCTGGATCTGTTGCTGCACGGAGTAGCGCGCGCCGTCGCCCACCGCGACCATTGCGATAACCGCCGCCACGCCGATGAAGATGCCCAGCATGGTGAGGGCCGCGCGCATCTTGTTGCGCCTGAGCGCGCGCAACGCCACGCTCAGCGCCATGGTCAGGAACGTCAGCGCGTCCTCACTATGCCGCAACGCGATCCCGCCGCCGCGTCCGCCGCTCTCGATGCGCCTGTGCGCAGTCGTTGCGGCGCCGGCACTTGTGGCCGCGTCCGCATTCGCTCCCACGGCGGCGGGCGCCGCGCCCACGGCCGAAGCGCCAGCGCGTTCGTCGGAGAGCACCACGCCGTCGCGAAACGTAATCGCGCGATCGGCGTAGGCGGCCACACTGGCGTCATGCGTCACCACCACCACTGTGATTCCGTGCTCGCGGTTGAGCCGGCGGATTATCTCCATGATCTCGGCGGAATTGGCGGAGTCGAGATTGCCGGTGGGCTCGTCGGCGAGCAGGATGGCGGGCTGGTTGATGAGCGCGCGCGCTATTGCGACGCGCTGCTGCTGGCCGCCGGAGAGCTGATTGGGATAGCTGCGCTCGCGCCCGTGAAGCCCAACCATTCCAATCAGTTCCGCCGCGCGTTTCTCGCCTTCGCGCGTCCACGCCGAGTAGAACAGCGGCAACTCGACGTTCTCGAGCGCGCTCGTGCGGCTCAACAGGTTGAAGCTCTGGAAGACGAAACCGATGCGCCGGCTGCGCACCGCGGCCAGTTCCTCCTCCGACAAAGAAGCGACGTCGATACCCTCGAGCAGGTAATGGCCGCTGGTCGGACGATCGAGACATCCAAGGATATTCATCAGGGTGGACTTGCCCGAGCCCGACGCACCCATCACCGCGACAAATTCGCCACGCTCAATCACCAGGCTCACGCCCCTGAGCGCCCTGACCTCTATCTCGCCAAGTTGATAGGTCTTGCTGAGATCAACCAGCTCGATAACTTTGGCCATCGCTTGATACCCCTGCCCGGCCCCGTACAGACTTTCAATCAATGCGGGAAATGAAGCGTGCGGCCCCGAGCGCCGGCGCTACCGGCGCGAACCGTGTCGACTACGACCGCCTCACCCGGTTGGAGGTCGCCGCTTAGCAACTCGACGTTGTTGCCGTCGTCAAGTCCGGTCGTGACCATCACCGCCTTCAGGCCGCCGTCGTTTTCAATCCATACGCGCGCGCGGCGCGAGATGCCGCCGCTTTCGCTGTCTGGGAAGCTGACGGTTCCGCCGCTAAGCCCCTTTGGCGAGAAACGCAACGCCTGCTCCGGAATCCGCACCGCGTTATCGCGCTTGGCGGTGATGATGGTGACGTTGGCGGTCATCCCTGGTTTGAGGAGCAACTCGGGATTGGCGACGTTGACAACGACGTCATAGGTGACGACGTTCTGTACCGTGATGGGGGCTTGCCGCACCTGCCCGACCACACCCTCGAACACCCGGTCCGGGAAGGCGTCGACCTTGAATTCAGCAGCCTGGCCGGTCTGAATATCGCCGATATCGGATTCGCTGACGTTGGTGTCGGCCTGCATCTTGGTCAGGTCCTTGGCGATGAGAAAGAGGGTCGGCGTCTGGAAGCTCGCCGCGACGGTCTGACCGACATCGACGTTGCGCGAGACCACAGTGCCGTCAACCGGCGAGACAATACTGGTGTAACCGAGGCTAACCTCGGCGTCCTGCAAGTTCGCCTGCTGTTGCTCGATATTCGCACGGTCGAGCGCAATTTGCGCCTTGTCCTGCAGATATGCGCTCATCGCGCTGTCGACGGTATCCTCGGAAACTGCGTCGGCCTCGAACAACGACTTATTGCGCTTGTAGGTGATTTCCTTGTAGCCGAGGTCGGCCTGATCCTTGCGCAGTTGCGCCTTGGCGTTATCCACCGCAGCCCGCGCTTGATCAACTTTAACCTGGAATGGGCGCGGGTCGATTTTCGCAATGAGTTGCCCGGCTTTGACGGGCGCGTTGAAATCGGCGTAAATCGCCTGAATTGGCCCAGAGACGTAACTGCCCACCTGGACGGTGGTGACGGGGTTGACGGTGCCAGTGGCGATGACCGATCGAACGATCGGGCCGCGGCTGACCTGCGCCGTGACATACCCTACCGCGGAATCGCCGTCCCGTAGATAGTAGGCGAAGACCGCAACGGCGATTATCGCGGGTAATATTGCGCGCCGAAGGATTTTCGACCAATTCATGATGCGCCTTTGAATCGCCTAACTATAGAGTGCGAACTGTTGGAGATGCCAGTCGCCATTGTCTAAAGTTAAAGACGGCGTATTGCGCAATCGGTTTCAATCGCCGCGGCTTGTTATCGTGCGGAGTAAAAAAGTGAGAAAGGTAAACGCTTTTTCGCCCCAGGATGCGGGAGGCACCTTGGCTATGCCTGAACTTCCACCACTCACAGGAATCGAAGTCACCGACTTCACCCGCTACCTGCCGGCCCCTTCTGCACGCAATCCGCGCATCATTTTCGTGCCGCATTTCCGGCTTCAGTGCAAGCGGCCCGATGCGCGACTACGCGGGTTTCGACCAAACTACTCAACGAAAATGGTATCCCCGCCGGTCCGATCCTGACGCTGGAAAAGGTCTTCACCCATCCCCGGATTGTCGCGCGAAGTGCTGGTCAGGCTGTCGCATCCGGCGCGCGGCGAGATCATGACCACCGGGCTCGGCGTGAAGTTGAGCGACACGGGCGAGCATACTGAGGAGCTTTTGCTCGCATACGGCTATACGCCCGAGTAACTGACGAAGCTACGCGAAGCCAAGGCCATTCCCTAGGGAAGCTCTGCACAAGCTGTCGTGTGGTCATTCCGAGCGCCTCCAGCGGAGCTTTAGGCGAAGCGAGCAAAGGAGTCGGCGACGTGCGCTTGGAATCAGCGAGGAATCCCGGATTCTGTTCTTTTTCTGAAGTTTTTCAGGGATGCTTCACTTCGCGGACTCCGTTTAGAATGACAAGCAGGCTTGTGCAGAGGTTCCCTAGTGTAGTGTCCCGTAATTATCTTGCATAATTCTTGCTTGCATATTTGGCATCATTTCCGTTTAAGGAGAGGTGCCTATGCCAATTGGCCGACCCAAAGCGAAGTTGCAGCTGACCCCGCGGGAGCATGCGCAGTTGTCTAGTCTGGCGACGTCGCGCAGCCTGCCGCATGCGCTGGTGGCACGCGCCACTGTGGTGCTGTGGT
>JBOHWJ010000137.1:0-5174 GCA_050736495.1 Binataceae bacterium (SeqCode)
TGTTCTCACAGCCGCAAAACGATAAGCAGACCGTAAACGTCTTTATCGCGAAAGGCGCGGAGGCACACGCGGTCGAAGCTGTCGGAATGAAGATCATCGCCGACGCCATGGTCTCCTTCGGCGCCAAACCCAACATCGTCAAGTCCGGCTCCTACACGTTCTTCGCCGGCAGTCGCAGCGACGCTTTCTTTTTCGACTTCGACGGAATCAAGAGTCTGTTCGATACCTCAGGCGGCAGGAATTTCACCGCACCACATCTGGGCGGCAAGTCCCCGTGGACCGGCGTGGATTCAAATACGGAAGCCAATGTGTTCTCGACGGTGATCGAGCTGCCGACGAGCGAGCTCGGCGCCAACCCCGAGATTCGCATCTGGGGGCGATGCAGCGTGCGCAAGGACGGCAAGCTTCGTCACGTCGATCGCGCCGGCCACCCGAGTGTGAGCAGCTTTTTCAATACCGACGAGACCAAACTGGAATACAACGCCAGCGAACCGCTTAACGATCGCGGGCGCTGGCTCGATCAGTTCGTTCACCTGATGGGGCATACGGGCAACTACACCCGGGAGGAAGCGATCGCCGCGATCGACGCCGACCGCATCCTGCCCGACATGCTGAGCTTCAATCCCTCGAAGCCTGCGAAGTACCCCAACGGCCGCGTTTTTACCGACGACGTCATCGATCACCGCCTCGCCTTCCTTTCCAAGGGCGACATCCCACCCGACGGTCTCAAGCCGCACACCGACATCCTCAAGGAGTTCCCGTATATCGGCACGCCGCATCCGAAGAAGGGCTAGCGGCAGGCGCGAGAGATCTAATTTTCAGTGAGAGGGAGTCCTCGCCGACAAGAGCTGGCTTCGAGCTGGCCTTCGTTGGCGAGGCTGCGGTCCCGGCTAGGCGCTGCGCTCGCCCAAAGCGGCCTAACGGATGTGCGGCCACCAAGAGCAAAAGCTACGGCCGTTTAATCCCATAACTTGGCGAGACTGCGGTCTTCCGAGTTGCACCGCTCGGCGAAGGGGTGAGGCAGCCGAATCAGAAACGAAGATATGCCTATTTCATGAAGCAAATTCATCTTATTAGACTCGAAGAGGAGCCATGCTTCAATTCAAGCACGGCCGTTCAGAGACCGCCTGTGTTGGTTGGTGGAAAAACCGACCCAGAGGGTTGAGAAAAAGGCCCGAATTTCCTACGGGACTTTGGTGGAGGCGCGGGGAATTGAAAATCCGGTGTCGGGAGAAGCTGGTAAGAAAAGGTAGGATTTCCCACGACTTTTTGCTTCCGATTTCACTTCATCCGGCGGAAGCGAAATCAGTTTTATCCAGACTGATCTAAACGAAGTCAGTTCCGGCAGTGAGACCCGGACGCAGAACGATTCACATCATTGACATTTGCCACGCTTTTGGGGTCGCGAGTTCGTCGATTTGGAGCAAGAACGCGTGCGTGCGGGCTTATGACGTTCTCGCGTCATTTGCATCACCTCGCATTGTCCGACATCTGTTCCTTTCTGCTTATGATTGGATCAATTATGCAAAGCCTTTCTTGACCAGTATTTAAGCGCGATGCTAGCATTGACCACCTTCGCATACTGCCCAGAGGTCCCATATCGAGCTTAAAGGAGAGTAAAAAGCAAATGAGGATCTACATTACATTACGCCGTGCCGTCATAGTCGCTACCGCGCTGATAATGGGCTTTGGTACGGCCGCTTTGGCTGGCCGATTTCCGTTTCCCTTTCAGCCACCAGCGACAAACGAGAGCTGGAGCTCATGCATCCAATCTCTCTGCATCGACGCTCCACCGCAGGGTCCGCAGGGACTCGACGGCTCCGGGGGTTGGGGATGGAATAACTCGACCAACTCACCCGTGACGTCTCTCACCGTGGGTACGCCGGCCGCCTTAACCGTGACCGTGCTGCAGCCGAACCCCGCATGCACAGACGGAGGTTCGATTACTCTCACGTACAGCTCGCAGGATTTCAGCCTGAACCCCGCCAGCGGCTCTGGTGAGACGGCGACCAATCCCTTCGATCGAGGCGGTGTCGCGACGTTCTCGTATACTGCGGGAGACCTCTGCCACGCCGATAAAAGTGACACCTTCACCTTTACCCCGCTGCACCCGACGAGCATGGCCCTCGTCACGGCGACGGTCACTGTGGGCAACCAACAAGCGTCCGAGACCTTCCCGGTGGCGATCAGGCACTTGCCGTAGAATGGCGAAGAGCGCTCGCTGGCGGTGGTCGCAGCGACCCGGCTTTTGAGATCATCCACGCTGGAGGAGAGCTCGACGATAGCGATCGGGCTCTCGCGCATCTGCGCCCGCTGCTAATCATCTGGCGCGAAATGTCGGACTTTCCTCAGGCCGCGCTTTTACGGTGATGTTAGTGCGTGTGGTGTAGGCACGTTCACGAACGCATTGGTGACGGCTATCGCACGCACCTAGAGGCGGCCTTTCATTCCAACTCTAAACAGCCGTCGAGCGTATTCCGCAGGTTAAAGCATCTGACACTTGGATTTTGGATAAGCGAACAATAACTGATCAGGTATCCACGGACGACAGCTTAGACCTTCGAAGCATCGCCTGTGCATATGCGGCGCTCCTCTAGTGCCAGCTGGAAAATCCCTGCGACACCAATTTGCGATTGGTAAAACGGCAGTAGGGTCAATAGATCGAAATAGGCTGCTTGATCCAACGTTAGACTTCCCTTGACGAATAGGAGCAACGAATTTAAAGATATTTATCAGTACGGGTTCAACAATTTTTGGATGAGCTTCGTGCCGGCCTCTGTTACCCGCGCCAACACCAAACCATGAAGTTCACCCCAGCGATAGGGAGAGAGCCATGTTGGAGTGCACCGTAACTGAGACCAAGGATATCGAACCGATTGTCTATGAATGGGGAGCGGTCAAATGGGTGGCCAACCGCGATCTCGATCCGGGCTGCGAGCAGAGCTTCGGCCTGGTCCATATCCTGCCGGGAAAGGTCAACCCGGAGCACTGGCATACGGCGGCGGAAGAGATCGTCTATATGCTGCAGGGCGAATGCGACGTGCGGATGGGTGATCGCCATCTGACGATAAGATCGGGGCAGACGCTGCATATCGTCAAGGGTACCAAGCACGAAGTCGCCAACCACGGCTGGGAACCGGTGGTTTACGTATGTTCCTTCTCCTCAAGCATGCGCGGCACGCTGTTCGAAGATCCCTCGGCGCCAGGCGTACGGCCGCTATCTGGTAACCACAGCCAGCCGTGGTAAACCCGCAATGGCCGATAAGTACGACCTTGTTGTAATCGGTGCCGGGCCGGCTGGCGAGAAAGGAGCCGCCCAGGCGGCCTATTTCGGCAAACGCGTGGCGCTGGTCGACCCCGGCCCGCGGCCGGGCGGTATCGCGGTCAGCACCGCCGGTATCCCAACCAAGGCGGTGCGCGAGGGTGCGATTTATCTGTCGGGCCTTGGCCAGAGTGTCCACGTCATTCCAACCGGTTCACAGGACCCCTGGACCTTGCTGATGGCGCGCAAGCGGGAGGCCTCGGAAGTGATGACGATGGCGGTCGAACGGAACCTCGTCCGTCATGGGATCGAGCGTATACGAGGCCGGGCGCATTTGCTTTCGCCCAACCGCGTCGAAGTTGAGGGTGTCGGGGGCAATCATGGGACGCTCGAGGCCGAAGTCGTGTTGCTCGCCTGCGGATCAAGCCCGCGCCATCTGCCTTACGTCCCGATCGACGATCCCGATGTCCACGACTCCGAGAACATCCTTGAAATCGAGCGGGCTCCACGATCGATCGTAGTGATCGGTAGTGGACCAGCGGGATGCGAGTACGCATCGATTTTCGCCGCGCTCGGCGCGCGTGTAACGATTGTGGGTGGCAGCCATCCCTTCCCCGCCCTCGATGCGGAGATGGCGAGCGTGCTCGCCGAGTCCTTCAATACTATGGGCATCCGTGTGATGCCGAGCACGACGGTATCATGCGTCGCGCGAGCTGACGGCCGCTTGCAGGTTACACTCGCCGACGGCCGCATGGAGCACGCCGATAAGGTGCTGGTGGTTGTCGGACGCCAGCCGCGAATTGACCGCCTGGGACTTGCGGAAATCGGCGTTGAGCTCGATTCGGCCGGATGGGTACGAGTTGATGACAACTATCGGACGACTGCTCCGGGCGTGTTCGCCGCCGGTGATATCGTCGGCCCTCCGAGCCTCGCGGCTGTGGCGATGGAGCAGGCGCGTGTCGCCATCTGCCACGCCTTTCACTTCGATTTCAAGAATGCCACCGACCCTCTCTGGCCGACCTATATTTTTTCCATCCCCGAAGTGGCTTGGGTGGGGCTCACAGAGGAGCAGGCTCGCCTTGCCGGTATCAGCTACGAAGTCGGCCGATCCTCGTTTTCCGCAAACCCGAAGGCCCGGATTTCTGGTTTTCCCGACGGCCTGGTGAAGCTGGTATTCCGCGCGGGAGACAAGGTTCTCCTCGGCGTACACATAGTCGGAGAACTTGCCAGCGAATTAATTCACATAGGGCAATTCGTGATGCACGTGGGCGGCACGATTGACCGGTTCATCGACGCCACCTTCGCCGTACCCACCAGGAGCGAGGCCTACAAGTATGCGGCGTACGACGGGCTGCAACGGCTAGTGCGCCGATCTGACAACCAGGACCAGAGCCGACTGTTGAACTGATCATGGCCGTTGAGCAGACGAATTGTTGGACCAATGCTAATAGATAGCCGGCAAAGGAGGAGTGGCGATGACGAGGGAGGAGGCTCTTCAGTACGTGTCCTTTCAGATGGACGACGCACATGAGCGACGGTATGCGAAACCGGCTGATGTTCGTCCGAATGATCGCCTGGTCGGTTTCCAACAGGACCGTGAGACCGTGTTCGTTGCCGTCCGCAGCCATCTTCCCGGCGTCAGACTGACCGATCAAATTTCAAAAGACCTCGCGCGTGACTATTTGACGGAGATCGGCTGGTTCGGTGAGGAATCGCTGGAAGCCGTCTTTATCTTTTAATCCATACCGTCTTGAATCCCGGAAACCTGGGAGAAGACAGGAAGTTGCGGGATTCTTCGCGGCGCTCAGAGCTTGCGAGTTTTTTGCCATCCTGAGCGAAGTCATTACGCGAACGAAGTTGCACCAGCGGAGCCGAAGGCGTAGCGAGCACGCCAGGCGGGGCAGAGCGGAAC
>JBOHWJ010000138.1:0-13116 GCA_050736495.1 Binataceae bacterium (SeqCode)
GGTGCCGCCCGCAGCGCTCGGAACCGCGCCGTTAATCGCACGCAGCAGTTCGTCGGCGTCGATTACCGGCGCCAGCGACGCCATCCGGATTACCGCCATCTCGAGCAGCAGATCTGGATAGGGCGAGCGGACTATCTGCTCTTGTGCATCGGCCATCAGCCGAAACAGGCGCATCAGGTCGCGCGCACTCGCCCGCGTGGCCAGCCGCTTGAGTTCGGCAGCCTCCTGGTCGGGTAGATCGTTGAGCGGCCCCTCGCCGCCGGTTTCCGGTAATTTTGCGATCGCGAGGTTGCGCAGGACCTCAAGCAGATCGCGGCCCAGCGATTCGAGATTGGCGCCGCTGCGATGAAGTTCGCGGACGACGGCGAGAGCGGCGCCGGCCTCCTTGCCGAGTATCGCTTCGGTCAGCGTGAGAACGCGGCTACGGCTGGCGACACCGAGAATCGAGGCGGCCTCGCCCTCGCGCACCTTGCCGTCTAGCGAGGCGATAGCGGTTTCCAGCATGCGTTCGGCGTCGCGCATACTGCCACCCGCCTCGCGCGCGAGCAGGCGCAGCGCCGCCTCATCCGCCTCGGCACCCTCGCGCGTGGCCAGTTCCTTCAGCCGTTCGAGAATCATCGCAAACGGAATACGGCGGAAGTCGTAGCGCTGGAGCCGCGACAGGATGGTCTCGGGCATCTTCTGCGGCTCGGTCGTCGCCAGGATAAACTTGACGTGGGCGGGCGGTTCCTCGAGCGTTTTCAGCAGCGCGTTGAAGGCCTGGTCGGTGAGCTGATGGGCCTCGTCGATAATGTAAATCTTGAAGCGGTCGCGCGCCGGACGATAGCCCAGATTTTCAATAATCGCGCGGGCGTCATCGATTTTGCGATAAGTGGCACCGTCGATCTCGACCACGTCGAGTGCGCCACCGGCGCGAATCTCGACACACGCGGCACACTTTCCGCAGGGCTCGGGCGTCGGTCCCTCGGCGCAGTTGAGGCATCGCGCAAGGATACGCGCGGCGGTGGTCTTACCGACGCCGCGAATCCCGGTAAAGAGAAAGGCGTGGGCGATACGGCCGCTCTTTAGCGCCTGGATTAAGGTGCGGGTCGCGTGTTCCTGGCCGACCAGTTCGCTGAAGCGTTCCGGACGCCATTTGCGCGCCAGCACCAGATGCGGTGACGGAGTCGTGGCCATTGCGGTTGTTCTAACGTTGCTGCCCGTCGAATGATAGCCAGGCACCCCTGCGGCACAGAGAATCAGCCGGTGCCGTTGCTTCCTTCCGGACCTGGCGGGGTTCGCGGTGTTCCCTTGCGCAGGACCCGGCTATCAGCGGCGGGCAGCTTTTCATTGCTCAAGCGTCGTCGCGGCTCCGTCTCCGCCGCCGCGAGGCCGATCGGCTTTGATCGTCCCTCGAAGCGGCGCGCGGAAACTACTGAGCCATCCATTAAATTATCACACTCACCGGGTTGCAACCGCATCGGCCGCTTTCGCCACACGCATCGTCGGCAGCCGCCGATCCATGCACCCTCGGCCAGGCATTGGCTGACAGAAGCAAGTTTATTGGATAAATCACGGCCCCATCCGTAGATAAACCTCGACGTGACAACGAGACTTTCTGACGGCAGCGCGGACGAAGGTCACGCTGACGCGCGCGGTCCCGGCTATCAGAACCAGGCGGCGGTTATCAGACTGCTCGATCTTTTTGTTGGGCACATCTTCCCCGCAGCCAAATGGACCCGTTCTGAGCGCCGGCGGACACTCATTTAGAAATGGAAGGCATTAAGTCGCGATCGGTGGCGCGCGGCGATGGGGGTTGCTATCAACAAAAAGATGGAGTCGGCACAGATTCGTATCGCCCTCGTGCAGATGACCTGCGTGGCTGAACCGAAGCTCAACCTCGAAAAGGCGGCGGCAAAAGTCGAAGAGGCCGCCGCACGCGGCGCGCAGGTGGTATGTCTACAAGAGCTGTTCCGCTCGCATTACCCCTGCCAGGCCGAGGAGCACGAGCAGTTCGACCTCGCCGAACCGATTCCGGGACCGACTACCGAGACCCTCGGACGGATTGCCGCGGCGCACAAGGTCGTGATTATCGCACCGATTTTCGAGCGCCGCGCGCAGGGCGTTTACCATAACGCCGCCGCCGTCATCAACGAGAGCGGCCACATCGCGGGCCATTACCGCAAAATGCATATCCCGGACGACCCCGGCTACTACGAGAAGTTTTATTTCGCGCCGGGCGACCTCGACTTCAGCGCGCATCGCACCAGCCACGGCTCACTCGGCGTGCTGATTTGCTGGGACCAATGGTTTCCGGAAGCGGCGCGGCTGACGGCCCTCGCTGGCGCCCAGATCTTGTTCTATCCCACCGCCATCGGCTTTAATCTGGGCACGCCCGAACCGGTAATCGTCCGGATGCAGCAGGCGTGGGAGACCGTTCAGCGCGGCCATGCGATCGCCAACGGGGTCTTCGTGGCGGCGGTCAATCGTGTCGGCGTGGAAGGCAAAATCCAGTTCTGGGGCAATTCTTTCGTGAGCGATCCGTTCGGCGAGGTGCTGGCGCGTGCGTCATCTTCGGCCGAAGAAACGCTGGTGGTGGATTGCGACCTGGACCGCATCGAGAAAACCCGGCGCAATTGGCCGTTCCTGCGCGACCGCCGTATCGACGCCTACCAGGATTTGACGCGGCGCTTTCGCAATTGACGTGTCATCGGTAGCGCCGGATCATCGGCAGAGGCTACGTTCGTTCCGCATGCCGGCGGAATGGGCGCCCCATCGCGCCACCTACCTGGTATGGCCACATAATCTCGACACCTGGCCGGGGAAGTTCGGGTTGATGCCGTCGCGGTTCGCGCAGATGGCGGCGGCAATCGCCTGTTTCGAGCCGCTCAGAATCCTGGTCCAGGACGAGGCGGCGAAGAACGAAGTGCACACGCTTATCGGCGTGGCGCCGTCGCCCGACGGCGCGCCGGTGCGGTTGGATCGGGTTGAACTGATCGCGATTCCCACCAACGATTCGTGGATTCGCGACCATGGGCCGATTTTCGTCAATCGCGGCGACGACGACATAGGCGACAGTCACGACGAAACGCCGCGTCAGATCGCGCTCGATTGGATTTTCAATTCGTGGGGCAACAAGTACGGCGCCGCCGACCTCGACGACGCCGTGCCGCGTCGTCTCGGCGATCGCTACGGCTTCGAGGTAATCGAGCCGGGCATCGTGCTCGAGGGCGGTTCGATCGACGTGAACGGCGCCGGTTCGCTGCTAACGACCGAAGCCTGTCTGCTCAATCGCAATCGCAATCCGGCGCTTACGCGCTCTCAAATAGAGGAATATCTGCGCGTCTACCTGGGCGCGACGGATGTTCTATGGCTGGGCGACGGAATTGCGGGCGACGATACCGATGGGCACGTCGACGACCTCGCGCGGTTCACGGCGCCCGACACTATCGTCACAGTTGTCGAGGACGATCCGGCGGATGCGAATTACGGCGCGTTGAGGGAAAACCTGGGGCGGCTGCGCGCCATGCGAGATCTGGACGGCCGCCCGTTTCGCATTGAGACACTGCCGATGCCGCCGCCGCTCTTTTACCAGGGCACGCGGCTGCCTGCCTCTTATGCGAATTTCTACATCCTGAACGGCGGAGTCGTGATGCCGTCGTTCGGATGCGCGGCCGATGCGGTCGCGCAGGCCACCCTCGCGCGCCTGTTCCGCGGACGCCGTGTCGTGACGATTCCGTCAGCCGACCTGGTATGGGGTCTCGGCGCGATTCATTGCCTCACACAACAACATCCGCGGTAACACGGCCGGGTATCGCGCGGCGGTTGCTGCTACGCATGCGGCGCCTCTAAGATCACGCGAGCTTCTGCCAGCGACTTGATCTTGTCTTCCGGATAGCCGCAGAGCGACCGCAGGATTTCGCCGGTATGCTGCCCGAGCGCCACAGCCGGTCCTGGGATTTCCGGCGGCGTCCGGGAAAATTTGTGCGGCGATTTGAGGAACATCGCCTCACCGCCATTCGCCGCCGGCACTCTCGCGACCATGCGCCGGCTCAGAACCGGGTCATTGGCGAACTGACCCACGGAGAGCAGGCGCGCGGCCGGCAGCCGCAGTTCATCCGCGAGAATTTTTACCGCCTCGTCGTCGTTGGGCAAAGTCGCGAACCATTCCTCGATAATCAGTTTGAGCGCGTCCTGGTTTTGGCTTCGGCCGGGCATGGTCTTGAACTCCGGCACGGCAAACAGTTCCTCGCGGCCGATCCGTTTGGCCAACACCTCCCATTGGAGATCGGTGAAGACGCCGATTCCGATGTAGCCTTCCTTCGATTTGAAGACGCCGTACGGAAATGCGCCGGTGCGCTGGGTGCCGCCACGCTGCGGATCGATTTCGCCATTGGTGGCGCTGAAGGCGGCGAGCTGCCAATCGTGCGAGTTGTAAACGCAATCGACCAGCGCGACATCGATATATTGCCCTTCGCCCGTACGCTGGCGATGGAACAACGCGGCCGAGATCGCGCCGAAAGCGTTGACCGCGGTGAGATGGTCGGCGATGGCGGAGGCGGGGTAAACCGGATGGCCGTCGGGCTCACCCATCATGTGCAGCAATCCGCCCGCCGCCAGCGCGACCAGGTCGTTGCCGATACGCTGCGCGTAGGGGCCGTCCTGGCCGTAGGTCGATACCGAGCACATCACGATATTAGGGTTGACCGCGGCAATCTCCGAGTAACCAAGCCCGTAACGCTTCAGGACTCCCGGCGTGTAGTTCTCGAACAAAACGTCAGCGCTCTTCGCCAGGTCTTTTACCACGGCCGCGCCTTCGGCGCGTTTGAAATCGACACAGACGCATTTCTTGCCGCGGTTGTGCATCGAAAAATAGGCCGGCGGACCGTCGCGGCCGTCGCGCGCCGTGAAGCGCAGGCGGCGGCTCCCTTCGCCATGCGGCGGTAGTTCGACCTTGATCACTTCGGCGCCAAGATCGACGAACAGGCGTGTTGCCACCGGTCCAGCCAGATATTGCGTAACGTCGATGATGCGGACGCCTTCGTAAATTCGCTTGTGCGAGGCCATGCGCGACAAAACCATCCTTCGTGATGTGGCCGCCGCGCGCTTTGGAGTTGGAACGTTGGAGTCGCCACATTTCCGGGGCGCGCGGATAGACCCGCCTCACGGTTAACACAAAAAGCGGAGGCGGAGTTAACTCCGTCGCGCACTTTCCGCGGTTCACGCACGCCGAAAAATGGCTTGGCGTATAGCCCATTCGATTTCCGCAGTGGCGCCGCCAGCGCGCGCGATTTGGGCGATTCGGACGAGTTGCGCGACCGCAGCGGCCGAATGATGATCGAGGATGAAACTGTCGCCGAACAGATATTTCACCATCGGCGCAACGCTCCGGTCTTTCAATGTGCCCCACAGATGATAAGTAATAGGCGTTCAAGAGCATACGAGGAGGCTATCGTACGGTGCGTCGCGCGAAACCTATCCGCTCAGCTTTGTTTGTTCCCGGAAACCGGGAGGACCGCATGCAGAAGGCGCCCAGATTCGGTGCCGATGCGCTCATCCTTGACCTTGAAGACGCGGTCGCACTGCCGGACAAGCCGCGTGCGCGCGGGACCGTGCGCAAAATGCTGGAGGAGCTGGGCAAGGCCGGACAAACCCTGTTCGTCCGCGTCAACGACCTCGAGAGCGGGCTCGCCGGCGAGGATCTCGAAGCGGTCGTATGTCCCGAGCTCTACGCCGTGATGCTGCCAAAGGTGACCGGCCCGGACGACGTCAAGGCGGTCGATACGCTGGTGAGCTTCTTCGAGCGCAAACAGGGGATGGAGCCTGGCAGCGTGCTTATCGACCCGGTGCTGGAGACCGCGCAAGGATTGCGTCAAGCCTACGAAATCGCGATCGCATCACCGCGCGTGGCGCATCTGGGAGGGCTCACCGGCAAAGACGGCGACATCGCGCGCGCAATCGGCTTTCAGTGGACGCCCGAGGGTCACGAGGCTTTCTTCTACATCTCGAAGGTGCTGCTCGACGCGCGCGCGGCGAACGTTCCGTATCCGATGGGCGGACGCGGATGGTGGGATATCAAGGATCTCGATGGTTTGCGCGCCGAGACCATCCGCACGCGCCAATTCGGCTACACGGGGATGATTCTGATTCATCCGTCACACGTGCCGATCGTCAACGAGGTATTCACGCCGAGCAAGCAGGAGATCGCGCATTGGAAGGAATTGATCGCGGCAGTCGAGCAATGCGAGCGCGAGGGCCGCTCGGTCGTCATCTACAACGGCATGATGGTCGACACGGCGCACGTGAAGGTGGCGCGCGACCTGCTGCAATGGGCGGCTGAGCTGGGCGTCGCATGAGGAGTTGAAATCCAGTTGCGCGCCGCGAAGACGCGCAACCGCATTTCGCAGCCCGCGCTTCAGGCGGGTTTGCGGCGCATCATCCCGGCGCGCCGGCATTTCACCACCGTCTCGCCACGCTGATTGACGCCGCGATGCTCGAAAATAACCACTCCCCATTGCGGGCGTGACTTCGATTCACGCACTTCGATTATCTCGGTCTCGGCGGTAATCGTGTCGCCGATGAAGACCGGTTTGGGAAACTCGGTCTTCTCGAAACCGAGATTGCCCACGGTCGTGCCCAGCGTCAGATCGCCGACCGACAGTCCCACCACCAGGCCGAGCGTGAAAATGCTGTTGACCAGCCGTTGGCCGAATTCAGCCTTCTTCGAGAATTCGACATCGAGATGCAGCGGCTGCACGTTCATCGTGAGAGTGGTGAAGAGCAGGTTGTCGGTTTCGGTCACGGTACGGCTGGGCTGATGCTTGAACACTTCGCCCACGCGAAATTCCTCGAAATATTTGCCTGCCATGGTCTCCTCGTCAGAGCAAAATCGTGTAACTGATACATAATAATCCGTGAGAGCGCGAGCGCGCGCGGCGGTTGATGCGATCGGCTCAGCCGCTCTGGACGGTTTCCTCGCCGGAGTCCAGCGGAGAATCGGGCGAGAGTTCTTCGAGGGTCTTGCCACGGGTTTCGGGTGCGTAAAGCAGCACCAGCACAGCCCCAATGATCGGCCCTATCGCAAACAGCGCCGCCGCGTTGCCCAGACTGCCCATCCGATCCGACAGCAACCCCGCACCAAGCGGCGCAAGCGTCCATCCAAGCTGGCCGAAGACCTGCACCGTCAGGCTATAGCCGGTCGCGCGCGCGCCGGTGGGAAACAACTCCGCCGACAGCGCCGAGGTCGCGGTGCGCGCCCCCTGGTAGGCGAACATCGTGGTGACGATGCCGAGCATGATGGCGTGATGGCTTTCGGCGTGGAACAGCCCCGCCATCGCGGCGCCCGCCGCGACGAAGAAGACCGAGGTGGTCGCGCGCCGGCCGATGCGGTCCATCAGATAGCCGGACAAGAGCGTGCCGCACATCCCCAGCAGGTATGCGATCACGATCGCGTCGCCGACCTGTGGGGAAGTCCAGTGATGGTCGCGCTTGGCGTATAGGCTGAAGAAGGAAATCGTCGGGCAGCCGACCAGGCCGATACAGTTGCACAGGATCGCGATGAGGATGAGGCGTGCGCGATAGGGACCGGCGACCGGCTCGACACATCGGCGCAGCGGTTCCCACAGCGGCCGCCGCGGTTTGCCGGTGGCTTTGCGTGACGCCTCGCTGACGCTATAGCGTCCGGTCTCACGCATCCAGCGCCGCAGCACGGCGACCAGCAAAAGCGGCGCGATCCCGAGGAGATACATGCCGCGCCATCCCCAACTCGAGTTCGCCATCACGCCATAGAGCAGGCCGGCGCAAGCGACGCCGATGAAGGCGACCATGTGCATGAACGAGATCGCGCGGCCGCGCAGGCTGTCGGGGAACTCCTCGCTGATGATCGTAACCGCGACACCGAATTCAGCGGCGAGAAACACTTGCGAGCATGCCTGAAACAGGGTGAAGGTCGCCATTCCCGACGACAGCGCGGTCAGCAGCGTGAAAAACGCGTAGCAAATGACAGTGGTGGAGATTACGGGTTTGCGGCCGTAGCGATCGGCCAGCGTGACGACGAAAAACGAGAGAATCCCGCCACACCGCACGATCGCCGCGATCACACCGATTTCGGCGTCGTCGAGATGGAAGGTGCGCGCGATGTCGGGCGTGCATAGATGAAAGATGGTGATGTCGTAACCCTCAAAGACGGTCGCCGACATCAGCATCCCGAGCAGCATCCATAGGTAGGTGCGCGATGGCGCCAGGAATGAAGTGGTGGTGGAAGCGGGTTCGGCGGCGCCTGACGAAGCTGAGATCATCTTAGTCGGCCGGACCTGCACAAACGGGCACGGCCGCTAAAGCTGTGTCAGATTGCCCGCTACACGGCAAGCCGCGATCGCGGGCCGCGATATAAATCCACATGTAACTGACGCGGTAACTTTGGCGGCGCATTCCTCGCGGTTTGCGGGGTTTTCAATGCGCGACCGCGCTCGCGATGAGAACGGGTTCAGCGGCCCGCGTGTGGCTTGCCGTTGGTTTTCCGCCCTTTGCGGCTCTCGCCGGCCTCTCCCGAGCCGGTGTCAGTTGCCGCGGCGGCGCCCTCCGTCCTGATATGCGCGGCGTCACCGTTCGCGTCGGGAGCGCCTGGTTGTGAACCGGCGGCATCGTTCTCGGCGGCGCGTTGATCGTTGGAATCGAGCACGGCTTCGAGCAGCGGCGCCGAATGAAGTTGCTTGAGAAGATGGATGTTGGGAATCACGCAATGGCCGCCGATGAAGCCGGGGTAATAGCGGGTACGCGGCAGAAAGCTTATCTCGTCGAAGAAATCGAGCGTCTCGAAGTAATCGCCGCCGACCTGTTTGACGTAGCGGTTTAATTCCTGCGCGAACGCGATCATGACACCGAAATAGGTGGTCTCGGCAAGCTTGGCGAGTTCCAGGGTTTCGACCTCGCTCACGCGCCGTATCTTCATTCCGGCGGCGCGGAAATGCTCCTCGGCGTCGTGGACGGCGCCCCGATCGGGCGCGGCGACGAACTTCGCATAGTGCAGCATATCTTCGGTCATGCGCACGTGTTTGCCGCGTACCGGGCTGTAGGCGACCGCGCGGCCACTTTTAGCGGCAATCGCGCGCGTGGTACCGGGCACCACGGTGCTGTTGATGATCGTGAGAGCGGGCTTGAAGCGTTCGATATAGGACAACGCCGACGGTTCGAACTGCGCGCTCGATTTGTACGGGATACAGATGTGCATTACACCGATGGGATCGGCGAAGTCGCGCGTCTCGAGATCATGCTTGAGCACGGGTCCGCTGCGCTCGAGCACCCGCGCCAGCGCTCCGCCAACTTCACCTATACCTACGACCAGAGTTTTGCCGTGCTTCAAAGGGCGTTCCTCCCGACTCGATGGATCAGCAATCGGCCAGACCGGCCGCGCGGTTCATAACTCATGCTGGCGCGTCTCCGATCAGCGAGTCGATCGCGTCGAAATATTCTTTGCGCTGGCTCGGCCAGTTGAGCCGGTCAGCAATCGCCCGCGCGGCGGCGGCCAACGCCGCGCGCTGCTCGGGATGGCGGTACAGTTCCTCGATCGCGCCGGCCATATCGCTCGGGTCCTCGGGTCTGAAGAACCGCACCGCGTTTTCACTGAAGTAGTGACTGATGGTGTGCAGACGTGCGGCCGCCACTGGAATGCCAAGCGTCGCGTATTCCAGCAGCTTAACCGGCAGCATCAGGTGCGTCGCGCTGGTGGCCCGATTGGGCACCAGTCCCAGGTCCGCATCCGCAAGGATGGCGGGCAGCCGTTCGATGGCGACCGGCGGCTCGAATACCACCGTGTCATCGAGCGCGAGGCCGAGCGCAAGCCGCTTGGCCTCGTCCAGGTAGTCGCCGCCGCCAACCACCAGCAGGCGCAGACCCGGAATACGATCGCGCACCAGGTAAACGGCGCGAATCGCGATATCGAGCCCGAGCCGGCGCGTCAGCGTGCCGTGACAGATGATGGTGAACTTGTCGTCGTGCGTTTTGCCGTTGCGAGAAGGCGTAAAGATGCGTGGATCCGGCAGGTTCATCACGACCTTGATCTTGCCGCGCGGTATACCGGCGCGCTCCAGGCGCTCACGATGAAGATCATGGACGGCCAGCACGCGATCGGCGAGCCATGCGCTTGCGCGTTCTTCGGCCATCAACAACCGCGCTCCGGCCGCGCCGCGCCGGCCACCGAACTTATCCTGGTATAGTTCCGGCATGGTGTCGTGCACGTCGAGCACGACCTTGCTGCCAAGTAACTTGGGCCCAAGCGCGCACAGCACCGCGGCGTCGGGCATGGTACAGACGATCACGACATCGTACCGATGCGCGAGCGAAAGGCGCGCCGCGGTAGCCGACGCCATCGCGAAAAATCGCAGGTAGCTGCGCAGGTAGGCGGTGCGGCTGGCGCCGCGATAACGCGGCATCTTGAGGCCGATTACGTTGACGCCGTTAGCTTCGCCCGTAAGCTCGCTGCCAAGGCAGATGACGTCGATGTGGTCACCGCGCAACGCCAGCGCTTCGGCGTGGCGCTTAACGCGGCCATCGTGGAAATAAGTCGTATACGCGATCATCAAGGCACGAGCCACGACGCTTCACCTCATCCGAAAAGCGGCTCACCGCTAAGCCGACGCGCCACCGCGCCGGTGATGTCAGGCCCGCTGATAACAGGCACGTCATTATGGACCGAAAGCGTCATCGCCGAGCGCCGGCGCCACCACGCGGCAACCTCTGACGGCAGTGCGCACCAGCTCGATTCGAACTCGCGCAGACGCTTGAGCAAGTCGCCATAGCGGCAAAGGTTCAGCCCGGCGCCTGAGTAGTCGGGATGGGTAAGCGCCAGGATCATGCCGCCGAGTGAAACGATCCATTGCGCCTTCACGGTCCACAATGGCAAGACGCTTCGATGAAGGACATGTATCAATGTGTGATCCTGCGGAAGCGTATAAGGCATCTCCACCAGGTTTCCAAGATAAAATGGAAAGATACTGCAGGTACCGCCAGGCTGCGGTTCGTAGGGGTCGGAGTCGGCGAAGCTTGAATCGAAGTCGAACGTCATGGTCGCGATCCATTCGGCACGCCGTAGCGTCGAGGGCGCACGGAATCCGCGCAGCCCGTGTTCGTGCGCGGTCTGTTCCAGCCGCGGCGCCAGAGCCAGAAAATCCTTGCGGCTGCGAAACAGCTTACCGTCATGGCAAAGGCCGTGGGCGCCGAACTCGAATCCGCGCGCGCGCATCCGCGCCACCAGCTCCCAGTCAATCGGATATTGCGCGAGCGGCAGATTCCAGGCCGAGCGAAAGCCGTGCTTCTCCTCGACTTCGGCCATCGCCTCCATCCGGTTGAACCCAAGCGGACTGTCGACGTCGTGGGTGAGCACGATTGCGCAGTTACGGCCGCCGGGCCAGAAGGCGAGATGCCAGCCGTCACTCAAGCCGAGCGTTTCGACTCCCTGGCGCATCCAGTCGCGCCAGTACTCCATCAGCGCACTTTCGCACGGCCAGTTGGGGAACTTCTGCCGATGGCGGGCGCGAATCGCGACCGCATTGAGGTGATGACGCAGCCGGCGCGGAATCAGGTTCTTGACCCGATAGTAGGCGCCCATTGACGATGGCGGACGCCGCCCCTCGTCGGGCAGATAGCGCTCGAATATGTAGCGCTCGGCAATCGATTCGGAGACGCCGATGCTGGATTCAAGCGCCGACCGCCACTCTTCGGGTGGCTTCCAGAAGGAAAAGGCGTCGTTCCGCACACCCATTGGTAAAGCGTCCCTCAAGGCCGACGAAGATTTCAGGCTGGCCGGGTCGAGACTCACCGCCATGTTGATTCCCCGATCTGAACCCTGCGCATCTGTTGATAGCGGACCAGCCGGGCCAGCTCCCGCGGCGGCGCGCGGCGCATCGCGACGACAACCCTCTCGGTAGCTGCTCATACGAGAAAACGATAAACGGCGGCGCCCGCGATCCGCGCCACTGGAAGTGGAAGATAGCGCCAGGCCTGGGCAACGAGCTTGCGCGACCCGGTCAGGACTTCCGAACTGACGTGGCGCGGCGCTAACGGAAAGAATGAATACGGCAACGGTGAGGCGACCGCGCCTGCCTCTTTTTTGAAACGCGACAGCCCTTGGTTGCGCACGTCGGTGCGGCCGAGATCGAGTGCGTCGACTTTGCCGGCGTGCTCCTCGATAATGCTCCAGACCAGCAGATGATTCGCGCTCGAGATCTCGTCGCGCCGGCGCGCGCTCCATTTCATGTACAGGCGGCCACCCTCGCGCAGCACGACGGCGCCGGCCAGATCGTGCCCATTCTTCGACGCCAGCCAGACCTCGAAATCTTCCGCTTGGCCAAATACCTCCTGGACCCGCGCGAAGAACTTCAGCGGCTGCGCGGGCAAACCGAGGCGGCGGCGCGTCTCCAGTTGCAACGCGTAAAAACGCGCAACGAAGGTCATGTCATAACCGCGCTTGATGGTGAGCTTGGCTTCGCCGCCGCGCCGAATCTTGCGGCGGAAGTCGCGATCGAGCGACCGCTCGACCGCGACCATCGGGCGTGCCAAGTCGAGCGCCCAGTTGGCGAAGCAATCGACCGTGCGCCCTGGCGCCGGCGCCGCGACACCACGCAGTTCGCATCCGGCCCGCGTCGACCTATCGCGCGCGAGCGCGTCGAGCAGCGTGGCCAGCGCGGTTGCGCTCTTCGCCAGCGGCGGACAGAAATCGGAAAATGGCAATGCGGCGAAGCGCGTCGCGGAAAACGGCCGCCGCGTGCCGGCCAGCACGCAAGCGGCTTCGTCACCGCCTGACCCGTCGACGGCGGCAACCCATAACTTCAGCCCGTAGGTGTCAACCAGGGCGCGAAGCCAGCGGGCGCCATGATAGAGCGTTACGCCGCTGAAGCCGGTGAGCGCATCGGTCCATGCGGCGCCGGCGTCGGCGAACGGCCGCAGGCTCAGTCTCGCGGCATTATGCGGTGACGCGGCCGCTATCTTCGGCTGTGCTGCCATTTTCACGTCCGCCTCCACGGCGGGGTCACGATGCTTCGCAGTTGCGGGCTCTTCATCCGCAAACTCGCGCAACAAACTCGCGCGACAAACTCGCGCATGCTTCGGCCCGATCTCAGGCCTGTTGCTCAGAACGCCTGA
>JBOHWJ010000139.1:0-5489 GCA_050736495.1 Binataceae bacterium (SeqCode)
GGCGCAATGCTTACCAGGGCGCCAGTTAACAGCGCCGCTATCACCAGACCGACGCGCTTGCGCATGGTCTTCGCACTCCTTTGTGAGTGGGCGATCAAGCGCGGCGCTGGCGCGCTCGCGCGCACGCACCGCACATGGTATCGCCCGCCACGCGGCCCGATTGAGCCAAAAATCAGAAAAAAAAATGGGGGAGACGAAGCGGTCAGGCAGCCGGCGGCGGCGCGCGCGTCAAGCTCGCCAGCAACGGACGGAAAATACGCGTCTGCGGAGCCGCCGGTTCGGCCGGCTGCATTTCGATTTGCGGCCGCTCAAGGGCGGGTTGCGCCGCCGGATTGAGCGGCAGATGAAACGCGAGAATACAGAGCGCGCAGAGGCCGCCGTCGGGGACGACCTGCGCCTGTGCATTGATACCTTCCGAGTGATCACTCGGATGATAATGAGCGACGGCGGCGAGCTGAGCGCACAACAGCAGGGCCGCGGCAAGCACCGCGAGCGCCCTGTGTACGCCCCTTGGCGCAGTTCCGTTCCTGCCCAGCCGATGCATTGAAATTCGCGTGTGCTTCGATGCCCGGAACGACTCTAGCGCAAGCCCACGCTAAATGATGCCCTCTTGTTTGAGCCGCGCAAGTTCAGGCGAACCCAGCCCGAGCATAGCGCCGTATACTTCCGCGTTATGCTGCCCGAGCAGCGGCGCCGTTACCACCTCGGCCGGTGAGTCTTCGAGCTTGACCGGGCATCCCGGCATCGTGAACTTCCCGCGCACCGGATGGTCGACCGTGACGATCATGCCGCGCTCACGCATATGGGGATCGTTGAGCAATTCGACGCTGTCGAGGATCGCGCCGCATGGCACTCCCGCCTCGCCCAGCAGCTTCATTGCCTCGCGCTTGGTGTGCTTGCCGGTCCATTCCTCGATGATGTGCGTCAGGTCGTCCATATATTGCTGACGTTCCTTGCGATCCTTGAAGCGCGGATCTTCGGGCACGTCGGGCCGCCCGATAGTCCTGCACAACGCCTCCCACATCTCGGGCGACGCGCACAGGATAAAGACGTAGTCATTGTCGCCGCCGGGCGCGCATTTGAAGATGTCGCCGACCGCGCCGCTGCCGAGCCGGTTGCCGCGCCGCTTGGTCGGTTCGTGCGTGAGGTAAGTATCCATCATCGGCACGCGCACGAAGTTGAGCACCGCCTCCTGCATCGCGACTTCGACCTTCTGCCCCTTGCCCGTGCGCTCGCGCTGAATATATGCCGCGAGTACTCCGCACGCCGCATGGATTCCCGTGCCGGTGTCGCCGATGGTCGGCCCCGGCTTGAGCGGCGGCGATCCGGCAAATCCCGTCAAGGCCATTGCCCCGCCCGTCGCCTGTGCGATCATGTCGAAGCTTTTGTACTTGCTATACGGACCGAAGGTGCCAAAACCCTTGACGCTAAGATAGATGAGCCGCGGATTGATCTCGCGCAGACCATCATAGCCGAGTCCCAGCTTCTCCAGCGTTCCGAGCGAATAGTTCTCCGACAGGATATCGACCTTCTTCACCAGGTCGATGAACAACTCCTTGCCGCGCTCGGACTTCAGGTTGAGCGTGATGCTGCGCTTGTTGGCGTTGAGCAGCATGAAATAGTGCGAGTCGACGCCCGGCTGTTCGGTCAGCAGCCAACGCCCCTGCTCGCCCATCCTGGGCTCTTCGACTTTGATTACGTCCGCGCCCAGCCACGCCAGCATCTCGGTACATGAGGTGCCGGCTTCAAACTGCGTGAGGTCCAGAACTTTTACACCGGCCAACGCTTTTTCCATGGATATCCTCCCGGCGGTCGCAACTCGGTTTCTCCCAGCGCACGTTCCGTCCGCGATTCGTCTCAACCAGCGAGGCGGCCATTCCGATCCTTACTAGCGCCTCGGGCCGCCGATGAGCAAGGCAACTTAAACCGCCGCGCCCGCAATGATAGATTCAACCTCGTAAGTGCGCCGTCAGCCGCGCGCTTAACCAGCACCATCAGCGAGCGTTAGCGCCAATGTCCAAGGCTCTTGCCAAACTCGTCTCTATCCGCGATGAACTCAACCACCTTTTTCTCGAACGCGGCGATCTTATCGACGGCACGCTGTGCGCGCTGCTGTCCGCCAGCCACGTGCTCATCATCGGACCGCCGGGCACCGCCAAGTCGATGCTCGCCGACGAACTCTGCCGGCGCGTCAGCGGCGCCAATTATTTTCAATGGCTGCTCACCAAGTTCAGCACGCCCGAGGAAATTTTCGGCGCCGTCAGTCTCAAGGGCCTTGAGCAGGACGACTATCGCCGCGTCACCGATCACAAACTGCCCGAAGCGCATATCGCCTTTCTCGATGAAATCTTCAAGGCCAATTCCTCGATCCTGAACGCGTTGCTTACGCTCATCAACGAACGCGTCTTCCATAACGGCCGCGAGCGCGTCGCCGTGCCGCTCATCACGCTGTTCGGGGCGTCCAACGAATTGCCCGACGAGGAGGAACTGACCGCGCTCTTCGACCGCTTAATGCTGCGTTTCACGGTCGACTATATCGGCGAGGACTTCCGCTTTCTGAAAATGCTGGAAGGTCTCGAGCCAGGCCCGCGAACCACCATCGGTTTCGCCGAACTCGCCGAGCTGCGTGCGCATGCGGCCGCGGTCAAGTTCCCCGGCGCCATCATGCGCGCGTTGGCCGAATTACGCCGCGGCCTCGCCAGCGAGCAGATAATCGCTTCCGACCGGCGCTGGCGTAACTCGCTCGCCGTCATGCGCGCCCACGCGCTCGTGATGGGCCGCGAAGAAGTCAGCGAAGACGACCTCATGTTCCTCGAACACGTGCTGTGGAAGGACCCCGAGGAATTGCCCAAGGTGCGCGACGCCCTGCGCCGCCTGGTCAAGGGCTACGAAGACGACGCGCGCGAGCTTCTCATCCAGGGCCAGGAATTGCGCGAGTACGCCGAGCGCGGATGGGAAAGCGAGGAGTTGCGCAAGCGCGCACTCATTGAGGCCCATACCAAAATCGCCAACATCCTGGTCAAGTTCGACCACCTCGTGGGAGAAGCCACCGAAAACGGCCGCGAAGTCGGCGGCATTGAGGCGATGCGCGCGAAGGTCAAGGAAATTCAACAGGCGATGCTGCGCCTGGGCCTGTAGCGGCGCGGCCACGGAGAGCATGCGGCGATGCCGGTCGAGGAATCCACCCCCGCCATTGTGCTGCGCGCGCGCGACTATTCCGAAGCTGACCGCATCGTGACCCTGCTCACGCGCGACCTCGGCAAACTCAGCGGCATCGCCAAGGGCGCCAAGGCTTCGCGCCGGCGCTTCGAGAACAAACTCGAACCATTTTCGCAGGTGACACTCTACTTCCGCCGCCGCCCGCACGGCCAACTGGTCTTCATCACTCGCGCCGAGCCCGGCGACCTGCCGCCGGTGAGGCTCGACGACGATCTCGGCAAAATCGCGCTCGGCAGCTACATGCTCGAACTGGCCGCCGCGCTGACCTCGGAAGAAGCCGAAGCCACGGCCGCCTATCGCGTCCTGACCGGAGCCATCGCCGCCCTGAGCGCTGCCACCGCGACCAACGCGATGCGCCAGGCTTACGAATTAAAGCTGATCGGAGCGGTGGGCTTCGGGCTTGAATTCGCGCGCTGCCGCCTGTGCGCTACCGCCGTCGCCGAGACCGACGCCGAGGCAGTCTACTTTGTCGTCGCCCGCGGCGGCGTGGTCTGCCAGCGATGCCGCCCGGCGGCGCCTGAGGGCGCGGTCAGACTCGCGGCGCAAAGCGCGGTCACGCTGGCGCGGCTGAGCGGATCGCCATTCGAGGCGACCGCTGGGATAGCCTCCGCGGGCGCCGACGCGGCGCTTGCTATCGCGCGGTTTCTCGCCACGATTCTCGACCGCAAACTGCGATCGGTCGATTTTCTCAACTCCATGCTTTGAAGGGCGACGCGCGGCGAGCTGCTCGAAAGAGCCGCGCTGCGGCCATTCATTTCGAGTCATCGCTGGCCCATCTTGACGGGTCAACTTTGACACAGTTGCGATGCTGCAAATCTTGCCTGTCGATTTGGGCAAATTGGAGCGAATACAGCCGCATATAGGTCGAATGTCCATTTGTGGCATGCGGCTTGCTAGTTGCGCGGCCAGGGGTAGGGTGGTGCGGTGCGGCGAGATTTGCACAAAGGGGGGCTTGGGGCAACACGCCAATGGAATCGTTCAAAACGCTAACCGTAACCGAATCTGAACTCGACATGGACCGGCGCACCGCGCCAACCGGCAACCACAGGATAAGCCGCTTGATTTTCTCGCTGCTACGATTTCCGGAGAGCCTTTATTCGCCGACTACGCCGCGGCGTTCGATCGACCGCGAGGTGCAGCAGGACTCGCCTTACTTCGAGTAACGTACTTTCGCCTGCGCTTTTCAAATTCGCGCCCGGCGCCGGGAACGCGGTTGTTACGGCTGCGACAACATCAGCACTTCCGATTGCCGCGTCTCCGGATCGAGCCGTAACAGGTAGGCCGGCAATCCGCTGCCCTCGAACGCGACGTTGGTGCGCCCATCGCAGTGGCAGCGCGCGACCAACGCGTCATTGATCTGTGTGAAGCGATCCATATTGAGCGCGACCGCGGCCAGTTGATCGTTTGGCACCCACAGCTCGACCGTGTTGCGCCTCACCTTGACCCCCGACACCAGCCGCGTGCCCGCCACAGTCGCATTTTCGACGATCCAATGCTTGAAGGCGCTCTCACCCATCGCACGCTCATGCGGATGTGCGCGCGCCATTTCCGAGATGGCGGGGGCGACGCCGCGCCGCGCACGGCCGTCGCTCTCACGTTTGTTGACCAGCGCCCAAATTTGCCGCGACCAATGCGCGACCAGTTGCCGATCGCCGCCCGGCATCGACTGGTACTCGACCACCGCCGCTTCGGCCCGCGACACGTCGCCGGCCTTGAGCGCATTGTTGACGCGCGCGGTGCTGTTGGCGTGTTGGGCAACTTCGACCTCCGCCAGAATCGGCGCGCTGCCGCTGCCTGTCTGCCGCGCCGCTTGTGTGCATGCCTGATACTGCTCGGCCACTGGATAGCCCGGCGCCCCAAGCTTGAATTCGGTCAGGCACAGACCGTCGGCGACCTCGCGCCGTTCGCGCATTGAAAGCCTGCTCGGGTTACGTGCGGCCACCATCAACTGCTGATGTGCGGGGGCATATTGCTTCGCGGCGATATCGCGCTGCGCAGCGCTCAGGGCCGCATTGGTGCAACCCGCCAGTGCCAGCGCCGCCAGCACCGTCAGCAATATTGCCGGCGTAGCGCGCACTCGCACCCACCAATCCACGCGCGCCCGCCGGTATCGGCGAGGCGCTGGTTGATTCGCGCCAGGCGTCGCTTTGATCTCAGCGCCGTTGCCGACGATCGCGCCGTGAGCTCGCATGCGCGTCGATGCGCGTGACAAACATGATGCGCGTGCGCGGTTGAACCCGCCGAACGATAGGTCATGGCAGGGCAAAAGC
>JBOHWJ010000140.1:0-1567 GCA_050736495.1 Binataceae bacterium (SeqCode)
CGCACCTGTTCAGCGCGACGGCGGGTTACCGCGGTGGGGGGGGGCGCGGCGAACCGCGATACGCACGCCGCCGTCGCGCGCGTCATCCCACTGCATGCAGCCGGCGCGGATTCCCCGCCATTATCAAATCGATTTGCTCCACTGAAGCGCCCAGCGACCTGAGCCACGGAATAATATTGTCATGCACATGCGAGTAGCCCCATCCGCCAAACTCCTTGTAACAGGTCTTCATCGCGACCTCAGCGGACAAAAGCAGCCGCCCTTCGTAACCCGCGTTCAGCAGTTCCAGTACGCAGCGCACCTCTTCCTTGTCGGTCGAGTAGCCCAAGCCCGGCGCCGCCGGATTGCCGAATAATTCCTCGTGGCCAAGCTGGTCGAACGAGACGAAACCGACGCCGCGCTTGAGGATTCGTTTGGAAACCGCCGGGTCGGGATAAAGCCCCAGATGCGACATGTAGCATCGGCCGAGGTCGGCGCCCTCCTTCTCGAGCACGTCGAGGTAAATGTCCCAATGGTCGCCGGGAAAGTTAGGATGAACGGTTAACGAGATTCCGGTTGCCTTCTGTGCGCGCGCCGCCGCTCGTAAAACTTTCTCCTCGCCTGGCTGAAACGGGTCGCGCGTGCGCCCGCTCATCGCGATCTCGCCAATATTGCCCGCCTTGATCCCGCTCCTGCCGATACCGACCGTGATCTCCTTGACCATGATCTCGGCCAGTTCCTCGATACTCTTAGCGGCGATCTCGGGCGGATGCGACGCCTGCACGTACCAGCCGGTCGAGGCCACGATATTGATGCCGGTGGCGCGCGCGATTCGTTGCAACGCGACCGGGTCGCGCCCGATTCCGGGTAGGTCGCAATTGATCACGGTGGCGCCGCCGGCGGCCTTGTAATCCGACGTCTCGCGAATCGCGAGGTCGAGGTCGTCCTGGACCAGGTTATCGCGCACACGCATGGCGTTGCGCCGCACCGTGCCGACATTGCGCAGCGTTATCCTGCTTTCGCTCAGTCCGCGCATCGGACCCGATTCCGGTTTCATGTGCCAGCACAGCAGGTCGATCGTCAGATGCACATGCGACATGGTGTCGCCCATCTGGTTCGCGTCGATCGGACCGAGCACAGTGTTTATCGTCGCCATCGCGGAGTCACTCCTCACTTCCGGGATGCTGACTTCTTAGCACTTCCCGCCTTCCCCGCAAGCCACGCACGGCTGTTTCCGTGCGCGACGGCTACGCTCCTTAGTTAAGCTGCTCCAATTCGGCTCACAATTCGTGAACCCGCTTGGGAACCGTCGACGCGTTCATGTCACGGCGGTCCCGGACGGCGTGCTCGTGATAGAGTCGCCATTGCGCCGAAAGGCGTGGGAGGAAGAACCAATGTCTCGGTCGCCGATATCGTCGCGTTGCCTCATTTTACAAATGCCGGCTCTGTGCCTCCTGATGCTGGCCGCGAGTGCGCCGACGCTTGCGTTCGAACCCGCATTGGGCCAGGGCCGGATCATAAAGGCGGCGGCGGTAAGCAATCAGCAGGCCGCCGCCGGCATCAAGGAGGCACTTGCGCAGGGCACCCT
>JBOHWJ010000141.1:0-7393 GCA_050736495.1 Binataceae bacterium (SeqCode)
TCGCTAGACTGGCACGCCACTTCGGTGCGGATTCCGACTTCGAGATCGGTGGCCGAAAGCCTGACCCTGCCGCCATCGGGCTCGAGCAGAACGTGGCCGAGAATTGGCACCGTGTTACGGCGCTCGACGATTCCCTGCACCATCGCGAGACTGTTCAAAAGCGGGACGCGTTGGATGACGAATTCCATGGACCCTCTAGAGCTGCGCTATTACTGATCCCATATAAGCCTTAAAACAAAATACAGGAATAACAGTAGTGCCTGTCGATTTGTTAAGAGACGCGCTAACCTCGCGGTATTGCAAGTAAATTACCTGCGCGCAAGCTGTGAACGATATGGCCGCATCGAGCCGCGCCGGTGTCACGCGTCCGCCCTCATGTCGATAACCGCATGTCTGTCCCAAGCTTGTTAACAGGGTTGTCCATAATCACGCTGCATTGGAATGCGTCGCTTTGAGTTCGCGCTCGATTTTTTCGATCGAGAAGCGAAACGCCGAATCATTGCTGATACGGCGGTGAATCAGGTTATGGGCGTGAATCACGGTCGAGTGGTCGCGCCCAAAATGCTCGCCGATCATCGGGAAGGAACTGTCCGTCAGCTTGCGGCACATGTACATCGCGACCTGCCGGCAGAAAGCGATATGCTGCGTGCGCTTTTTCGATTTCAGATCGGCCAGCCGGATGTGAAAGAAGTCCGCCACCGTCTTTTGAATCGCCTCAATATCGGGTTTCAGGTCATGGGTGTGAATCAGATCGCGCAGCGCTTGCCGCGCGAATTCGATGGTGATGAGGGCCTTATGCATCGAGGCCAGTGCCGCCAGCCGGGTCAGGCATCCTTCCAGTTCGCGCACGTTCGACGAAACATTCTCGGCGACGTAGAGCTCGACCTCGGGCGGCAGATTCATCCCTTCCAGCGCTGCCTTCTTCTGGATTATCGCGACGCGCGTTTCCAGGTCGGGTGCCGAGACATCGGCGATAAGCCCCGACTCGAAACGGTTGCGCAGGCGCTCCTCCAGTCCCGCAATGTCGCGTGGTACCTTGTCCGACGTCAGGACTATCTGGTGGCGCTCGGAGTGTAAGGAATTGAACGTATGGAAGAATTCCTCCTGCGTCCGTTCGCGTCCGGCAAGGAACTGCACGTCGTCGAGGATTAGCGCGTCGACCTTGCGGAATTTGTCCTTGAACTCACCCATGCGCTCGCGCCGGATGGAGCTGATGAGTTCGTTCATGAAAACCTCGGCGGACATGAACAGGACCTTGTGTCCGCGCGGTCCGTTGGCCCAGAGATGGTGCCCAATCGCGGTTGCGAGGTGAGTCTTGCCCAATCCGACACCGCCATAGATGAACAGCGGGTTATATTTCTCGCCCGGCTGATTGGCGACGCCCACCGCCGCGGCATGAGCGAGCTGGTTGTTGGTTCCGACCACGAACTCGTCGAAGGTGTAACGTGGATTGAGCGACGGATGGAGCCCGCGATTGTCATTGGTGATGGCCGCCCCCGGCGGCGCCACCCTGGCGGCGCCGCCAGGGCCGTTGGGATGCGTGCCGGAAGAACCGTTCACACGGCCGCTGCCACTCACCGCGCGCGCGCCCGCCTGGCCGTTGGCCCGGCTGCTGGTGTGCGCGCCGCCATTGCCATTGGTACTGGCGTTAGCGCTTTTGCCCAGCGTTAATTTGATCTCAACGGTCTGGCCGCATTCGGCGGACAGCGACTCGCGCAGCAGGTCGAGGTAGCGTTCGCTTACCCAGTCACGAAAGAATCGATTGGGCGCTTCGATCGTTGCGGTCCGGTCCTGGACGCCGACGAACGTTAGCGGGCCGATCCAGGTTTCGTAGTGGGCTTGCCCGATACTGTCCCGCAATCGGTCACCAGCTCTCTGCCACACTTCGTTCATACTTTACCCCCTCCGATTTTGACCAGCCTGTCCCCGGTGGCCCGGACTCTAAACTTAAGATTTAGATTCAAATTACTCACAGGCTTATCCACAGTTGTGGATAAGCGGCATTTCCATTGGATCGGCCAAGGACTGGAGAAATTATCCGGCGGCGCTATCAACTCCGGTTTCATGCGCGCGCTTCGCGGCTCCCGGTTTTCGAGACTGACTGCTTGGAAAAAGTTTGTTCGCGCCTGTCGGCCACGATACGCGCCGCCATCCCCTGCATGCCCCGTCATCGACTGATGCAATGATCAAAAAATTGGCGGCGAAGCCAACGTGATAGAATCTTTCCCGAGGGGGTTCAAGAGCGAACCCTCGTTGCGGGAAAAGCCTTCGATTTAACTCGGAAATTGTGTCGCGATTTTGTTCAATAAAGATTATTGCTTCATGACAGTTTTTGCGCATCACTTCACATTGGCTCTGGAAGCCAGCACGCGCGATCACGGTTTTGCGATCTGGATGCGTCAGACGCTCGTCATGGGTGCGTTTGACCTGCTCGCGCGCCGGTGTTAGCCAGCAAACGGCGAAACCCATGGCAATTGTTCAAAAGAATTCCAGCGCGTTGTTTGAGCGCGCGCAAAAAAAGATTCCCGGCGCCGTCAACTCACCCGTACGCGCATGGAAAGCGGTCGGAGGCACGCCACTGTTCGTCGTCGCCGCTCATGGTGCCTACCTTCTCGACGCCGATCAAAACCGCTTCGTCGACTACGTAGGTTCTTACGGCCCCGCTATCCTGGGTCACGCTCATCCCGAAGTGGCCGCGGCCCTTGCCGAACAGGCGCGAACAGGGCTCAGCTATGGCGCCCCAACCGAACTCGAAGTCGAATTGGCGGAACGGCTGAGCGCGGCCATCATGGCCGCCGAAAAAGTGCGCCTGGTGAGCTCCGGCACTGAAGCCGGGATGACCGCGGTCCGGCTCGCCCGTGCGGCGACCGGCCGTCCCGTGATCATCAAGTTCGATGGCTGTTACCATGGGCACACCGACTCGCTGCTGGTGCGTGCGGGTTCGGGCGTCATGACGCTCGGCGTACCCGACAGCCGCGGCGTACCCGAAGCGCTGGCCGCGCTGACCCGAATTGCTACGTACAACTCGCTCGAAGCGGTCGAGCGCTATTTCGCGGCGGAACCCGGAGCTATCGCCGCGATTATTGTCGAGACGGTTGCGGCCAACATGGGCGTGGTGGCACCGGCGCCGGATTTTCTCAAGCGCCTCGCGGAACTGGCACATCGCTACGGCGCCTTGCTGATTTGCGACGAGGTCATCACTGGCTTCCGCCTGCGCTATGGCGCCGCCGCAGAGTTATTCGGAGTCAGACCAGACCTGCTGATGTTGGGTAAGATAATCGGAGGCGGGATGCCGATCGGCGCCGTCGCGGGACGCGCCGACCTGATGGACCTGCTGGCGCCGGTTGGCCCGGTCTACCAGGCTGGAACGCTCTCGGGGAATCCGCTGTCGGTGCGCGCGGGGCTTAAAACATTGGAAATTCTTGCGCGGCCCGGCACTTACGAACGGTTGGCCGCGGCGGGTGCGCGGCTGGAAGCGGGATTGCGCGCCGCGCTCACCGCAAGCGGGCTTGCCGGATGCGTCAATCGTACGGGCTCGCTGTTGACGCTCTTCCTCGGCGTCGATCAGGTGACCGAGGCCGCCACGGCGCGGCGCGCCGACACCCAGCGGTTCGCGCGATTCTTCCATGCGATGCTGGTGCGCGGCATCTACCTGCCGCCGTCGCAATTCGAGGCAATGTTCGTTTCGCTTGCGCATAGCGACGCGGATATCGACGCCACTATCGCCGCCGCCCGCGAGTCGCTGGCAGAGGCGGCGAAAAGTTGACCCGCATGCAACATCCGCGTCGGCCTCCGCGGCCGTGCAATCCTTCCGACCCTGGCCGCGGAGAGAGCCGGCGGCGGGATGGCGCGCGCGCGCGCGCATCTCAAATCTGATGGAGACCAGCGGGTCGGATAAAAAGCCGAGCGCATTCCGGATGATGCGCTATGCGTCCATCGGGCTCGAATTGATCTCGCCCATCGTCGGCGGCGCCATCGCCGGCTATTACATCGGCGAACATTTCAACAAGCCATGGCTGGCGTTGGTGTTTCTGTTCGCCGGTATTTTCCTCGGCTTCTATCGTCTGGTGGTGGAGCTGCGTAATTTTCAGAAGGGTCTCTAACGGGCGGTCGAGCATGGTCGCAAAGGCAGCGAGGGAACTTTGGGCGATGTTCGGTGTCGGACTGGCGCATGCGCGGTGAACAGCCCAGAATTCCAGGACGAGGCGGTCGCCCTGCAGGCCCACCGCCAATTGCGAATGACCTGGGCTGTTCCCACCATAGCTGGAATCCAGCGGATGACTGCCATCGTCGCCCTGGCGACAACCGTGATCCTATATGCGGCGGTGTCGCCGGCGGTCGGGCTCGGATGTCTTATCGGCGGCGCCCTGATGATCGCGAATCTCTGGGCGTGGGCGCTAATCGGGCGTTCGATTCTGGGACTCGCCCAGGCCAGTGGCGGGAGTCATCCGGCCGGCCTTGCCCTGGCGCCGCTCAAACTGCTCATCCTCGTCGGGCTGGTCTACGTGATCATCACCCAATTCGACATCAATCTCGTGGGCTTCGTGGCTGGTCTCTTGACTCAGTTCGTCGCTATCTTTATTGAAACTGGGCGTGTCTCACGGCGCGCCGGGCTTGAGGTACGTGTGGCCCGGGAGGGTAACAAGGCTTGAATCCAGTTAACTTCATCGACTTGATCGGGGCCGGGAGGGTGCCGCCCGTGATGGTGGGTACGTGGATCGTGATGGCGATCCTTATCATCTTCGGTCTGATCGCCCGCTTGTCGCTCAAGTCCGCGGCCGACCCGATGGTGCCCGACGACGGCTTCACGCTGCGGCATTTTTCCGAAGTGATAGTCGAATGGCTCGATGGCTTTGTCGCCGAGGTTTCCGAGCTTCATGGCGCGCGCAAATATGTGCCCTTCTTCGGCAGTCTTTTCATCTTCATTCTGTTTGCGAACTTCTTCGGACTGATTCCCGGGATGGAGCCGCCGACCAACGATACCGACCTGACCTTCGCCCTGGCGATAATCTGTTTCGTCTACTACCTCTACCAGGGCTTCATGCATCAGGGGTTTTGGTATCTGCGCAGTTTCCTTGGCCCGCTGATGATAATGGCGCCCTTTTTCGTCGTCATCGAGGTCGCCGACAACCTGTTCCGCCCGTTTTCGCTGGGCATTCGTCTGTTCGCCAACATGTTCGCCGACCACAAGGTGCTCGGACTGTTTACCGGGCTCACCAAGCTGGTTATTCCGCTGGCCTTCTATGCGCTCGGCTCGATCGTATGTATCGTACAGGCGCTGGTGTTCCTGGTGCTGGCGATAGCCTACGTTCGGATGGCGGCGCATCCCCATTACGATTGAGTGCGGCATGGGCGCACGATGTCGGCCGAAAGGACCGTGCGGATCACGTCCGACCGGCACTCGCGCGGCACCAGCGATCAAGTAATTCGGGACAAATCAAAAACGAATAATTCCGCGACCGGTAGTTCGGTCCGGCCGAAGAGTGGAAGAGGATAGAGGTGAGGTCAAATAGCTCAGGGCCGAAACGAAAGCGCGGCAATCAAGGAGGAGCGTGGAAATGTTACGACGGCTTTCGATAACTGCGAGCGTGGTCCTGGGGATGTTGCTGGCGTCGCCGTTGCTGGCGATGGCACAGACGGCCGCTGGTGGTGGCGCGCCGGGAAGCGGGCTGCGCGCCGGGCTCATCGGTATTGGCGCCGGTATCGGTATCGGCATCGCGGCGCTCGGCTGCGGTATCGGGCAGGGCAAGCTCACGGCGTCCGCGATGGAATCGATCGGGCGCAATCCCAACAGCACCAATCAACTGTTCGTCCCCATGATCATCGGTCTCGCCTTCGTCGAGTCGCTGACGCTTTATTCACTAGTCATCTCGTTTATCCTGCAGGCCAAGATCTAAGCACGCCTGATTCGCAACGAAAAACGGGGCCTCTCATCCGGGCCCCGTTTTTTGATTCATCACCGGCCAAGGCGGAGGGTATCGGCAAGGCGAACGGCGAGGTCGCGAGGGCGTTCCCAGCCCATGAAAGATGAAGCCGCGTCCATGGCGTTAGTCGCGGCGCTTGGTGCCCTGCAAAACGTCGAACTTTGCCCGCCGCCGCTCGCGCCTGAGCAGTACCCACATCGCGCCGGTACCGCCGTCATAGGCCCGCGCCGTTGTGAACGCCAGCACGTAGCCGCCGATAGTGCCATGCGAGAGCCATTGCGCGGTCGCATGCTTGAGCACCGGCTGTCCGCCCGGTGAGCGCAGACCGCGCCCATGCACCACCAGCACCGCGCGCCGGCCCTTCCGCGCCGACTCCAGGACGAAGGCGGCGAGGGCCTCTTTGGCATCGATCTGAGTCATGCCGTGAAGGTCGAGATGCGCCTGCACGGAAAATTCGCCGCGCCGAAGACGCGTTACCAGTCGCGGGTCGAGTCCAACCCGCATGCCCTCGACATATTCCTCGGTCTCGGTCAGTTCGAACGGCCCCTGGCCCGAGACCAGGTCGGAAAGCTCCGCCATCACCTCCGCGTCTTCGCTCACGACCTCGCGTTTGACGGTGGGCTCGACGCCAATCCTGAGCGCGCTCGACGCGCCCAGCCGCCGCACACCCTCGAACGCCTGCTTGAACAATTCCGCTTCGTCAATCGCCGGCCCATTTGCGGAGTCGAACGATGACTTGAGCGCTGCGGGGGAACTGCCAGCCGTGCCTGCCGAGGTCGCTTTTGACGCGGCGGCAGGCGGCCCCACTATCGCGGGGTTGGCCTCCGCGCGATCGGCAATCAGCTTCTTCAAGTCCTTGAAAGGTGAAGCAAAAATCGGCTTCGGCGAAGCGGAAACCGGCTTCGATGATTGCCGCTCGCGGTCATCGCGCCGCGACGGTGATTTTCGCTTCCTGGCCATCTCAAAGGCGGAATACCTACCGATTGTACGATATGTGCGGACCGAGCGCTAAGCCGCCTCCGCCCGCGCCTCGCACATTATCCACACGGCCGCCACCGTCGAGCCCATGGCAAGCCGCGCGGTGCTCCTCGCACTCCCGTCCGTGCCGTCACTGGATTTTGCCGGATGGGGGAGAAAGGGATTCGTGCTGGAAGTTGCGATGCGATGGATCCGGCGTCCGAAAACGTTGCGTGCTAGTGCTTGTTCGAGCGCGCCGGGGGATCGTCAGCGCCACCATCAAGCCGTGGCGGGACCACGGCCCAGGCAAACGCGCCAAGCGCTCCGGCGCCAGCCACTGCCGAAAAAATGCCCGCGATGAAATTTCGCATTTGTGCGGTCTCCCTAATACCAGATGCGCGTGCCGAAGACGAAACGAGGATCATGGACGATACCGCCTTCCTGTCGCGTAAACGCGGCGGTCTCACCGAACGTCTGTGTGTAGGCAAAGCCGATGTAGGGCGCGATTTTGC
>JBOHWJ010000142.1:0-13384 GCA_050736495.1 Binataceae bacterium (SeqCode)
AACCTGCCGTACGTAACGTTTCCTGTCAGGCAAATCGCCAACCAGCAGCCCCCGAGCGCGAAGCCACCGATGGTCGTGCTGAGAAGGCGCCCTGCGTACAGCGCACCCAAACCAACCAGCAGGATCAGATATAGAGCGAGTACGACCGCCAGCGTTTGCGTCCGCCAACTCCGTGTATGCGCCGCTACCGCGTATGCTGCGATCCCATATGCCGCCGTCACTGCGGTAACGGTGATGCTCGGAAACCCCTCGAAGCCATGAATCAAATTCGATGCCGGCACGGCGGGCGAGAAACCCGAGAACAGCACTTGCAAGCCATATGCGAGCGCGTAAGCGCCACCTAGAATCGGCCCCGCCGTGAGCGCAAGCGTCAGATCACCCAATCGCGCCGAAAAACCCGCAGCGACCGCGACCGCGAATATCAACCACCACGAGTTGCCCAGAAAACGCGGCACGATCATGAAGGCGTCGAGATCGGCGGTGCGGTGATTCGCGAGAACTGACGCGACCATCCGGTCGACATGCACCAGCGGATCCTGCGCAAAAATATCCTGCACGACGCCGCCGAACAGCCACGCCGCGGCGCCTATCGCGAGCAGCCCGATCGTGAAGTGAAGGTGTGCCATTTCCTAGAGCTACTCGGTGCGGGATTTTTGATGATGGTCGTATTTACTCACATCTCCGAAGCGTTTCACCTGTTTCCTTGGATGCATTGGGGACTCCAGTACAGCATTGGCCATTACGTCGATTTCTGTAGTGCGATTCTTGGTCTCACGTTGTTTCCCGTAGGATATTTGTTCGATGCGCTTCCAAAGCGCGCCTGACTCATTCTCCCAGTGTCTCGGCTTGCCGGGCGATTACCCTCATTTGCAGCACCGAAATTTGTTCCGTCCCACAGTTTTCACTTGGCGCGCTACGGCGTGATGGGGGTCTCAATCGGATCCTTCAGCCGCCCGAAGCCGCCGTAGCGTAACGCGAGGGTCGGCAGCACCAACAAGTTAAGCGCGGTCGAGGTGAAGAGTCCGCCGAGAATGATGATCGCCATCGGTCCCTCAATCTCGCGACCCGGCGCGCCGCTGCCGATTGCCAGTGGCAACAGACCCAGCGCGGTCACGATCGCCGTCATCAGGATCGGCACGAGGCGTTCCGACGCGCCGCGCAGCGCCGCCGCCGGCCCCCAGGTCATGCCCTCGACCGAGACCAGGTGTTCGAAGTGCGAGATCATCATGATCGAGTTGCGCATCGTGATGCCAAACAGGGTAACGAACCCGACCATTGAACCGAGCGAGAGCCATCCGCCCGTGACCAGCGCGGCCAACACGCCACCGACAAACGCGAAGGGGACATTCACCAGCACCAGCATCAGGTTTCTGACATTCCCGAACGCGATAAAGAGCAGGCTCATGATAGCAACCGCGGCGATTAGCGAGTTGACCAGGATCTCCCGCTCGGACTGCGCGCGCGCCTCCGCCGCGCCGCTGAACTCGATATAGGTGCCAGTCGCGAGCGGGACCTGCCGGCGGATTTCGCGCTCGGCTGTGCCGACAAACGAAGCGAGGTTGCCGCCCTGGGTGTTGCAGGTAACAATTTGAACCCGGCGCGCACCGTCGTGCATTATCGCGTAACGTCCCGGTGCCAGGGTGACGGTGGCCAGTTCGCCGAGCGGCATGAGTTGCCCTTCACCATTGCGCAGCATCAGGTTCCTCACGCTCTCCGGGCGACGACGATCCTTGTCATCGAGTATGACCACAACATCGATAACTTGGTTGCCTTCGTACACTTGGGCCGCGTCTGAACCCTGATACGCGGTCCGGATCGCATCGAGAACGTCCAGCGGACGAAAGCCGAACTGGACCAGCTTCGCAGGATTCAACCGCACGACCATCTGCGGCATCCCGCCGGGCGACTGCACGCGCACGCCGGTCGCGCCGCGAATCCGTTCCAGCACCCCGGCGATTTGACTCGCTTCGCGATCGAGCATATCGAGGTCGTTGCCGAAGATTTTGACCACCACGTCCGCCTGCTCGCCGGAAAGCGTTTCCTGAATTCGTTCGGTGAGAAAGGAATTCATTGAGAAATCATAGCCAGGGAAGTTTGCGAGCATTTTCCTGATGCCGTTCTCGATATCGTCCACGTCCCCATCCGTGAGCGGCTTCAATTTCACATCGAATTCGCTTTCATGCGGTCCCAGTGTATCTTCGCCGAGCTCGGCGCGGCCGACTCTTTGCGCCACGCTTTCAATGTGAGGATTTTGCAGCAATGCGCGCGTCACCTCCATTCCCACGCGCATCGACTCCCTGAGCGAAGTTCCCGGCACGGCGGCCATGTGCAGGACGAAGCTGCGTTCCTGCAACTCGGGCAAAAAGCTCCCGCCGAAGAACGGCAACGCGCCAATGGCGAGGAGGCAGAGGATAGCCGCGCCGCCGACCACGAGCTCGGGGTTCGTGGACGCGCGCTCGAGCATCCGCCAATGCACCGATTTCAGCCGACGCACGAAGGCGGTCTCGGGCGCCGCTTTCACATTCGGCAGCATCACCAGGCACAGCGCCGGCGTGACAGTCAACGCGACCGCGAGCGAGGCCATGATCGCCAGGATGTAAGCCCACCCAAGCGGAGCGAAGAGCCGCCCCTGCACGCCTGACATCGTGAGCACAGGGAGAAACACCAGCGCCACCACGAAGGTCGCATAGACGACCGCGCCGCGCACTTCGAGCGACGCATGGAGGATGACCTCGAACGCGTTGCGCGGATTTCCGGCTGCGCGATTTTCGTTAAGCCGGCGAAAAGCGTTCTCGACATCTATAATCGCGTCGTCAACCACTTCGCCGATCGCGATCGCGAGTCCGCCCAACGTTAGCGTGTTGAGCGTCACATCCATCTTCTGCAGAACGATGATCGCGGTTAGAAGCGAAAGCGGAATCGCCGTCAGCGAAATGAAGGCGGTCCGCACGTTGAACAGAAAGAGGGCGAGCACTATGGCGACCAGCAATCCGCCTAGCAGGAGCGAGTCGCGCACGTTGTGGATCGTGGTTTCGACGAAACTCGCAGCGCGAAACAGGCCGGGATATAGGACGATGCCCTGGGTCTTGAAGACGGGCGCGAGATCGCCGAGCGCGCGATCGACGCCTTGCGTGACTTCGAGCGCGTTCGCTCCGTATTGAATCGATACCCGCAAAATTACGCCAGGCTGACCCATGATCAACGCCCCGCCAATGGGCGGCGCGGACGCCCATCGGACGCTCGCCACGTCGTTCAACCGAACGCTTGCTCCGTCGCGATGCGCGATTATGGCGTTACCCAATTCTTGCGGCGTGATCGACTGCCCCTCGCTATGAATCACGATGCGTTGATTGGCGGTCTCAACGAAGCCCGCGCCGCGCACGCCCGTCGAAGCACGGGCGGCGGCGAGAACGTCGCTGATTCCCAAGCGGTATTCGAGCAAACGCACCGGACTGACCTGCACCTGGAGCTCGCGCTCGCCACCACCGTAAATCGAGATGTGGGCGACTCCCGGCACCGCGAGCAGGCGCGGCTGGAGCGTCCAGTCGGCGAAGGTGCGAAGCGCCATCAGCGAGCGCGTTGGGGACGTCAGCCCGATATCCATGATCACGGCGGTCGCCGAGGTGAGCGGCGCCATCGTGGGCGCGGCCACACCCCGCGGCATCTGGCTCATGATTTCCAGAAGGTGCTCACCCACCATCTGCCGCGCAAGGTAGATGTCGGTCCCACCCTGGAAGATGACCGTCACGACGGAAAGACCCTGAATCGATTGCGAGCGGATCGATTGCAGACCCACCGTACCGACTAGCGCGTTTTCGATCCGTTGCGTGACAAGGGTTTCGACCTGCTCCGGCGAAAAGCCGGGCGCCTCGGCCTGGATCGCCACCTGCGGCGGTGCAAACTCTGGAAACACGCCCAGTTTCGCGTGTTCGGTAACATAGAGGCCGTAAAGCACGATCACGCAAGCGAGCGCGATCACGACACCGCGGAAGCGCAATGAGAATTCGACGATCGCTTTGAGCATCGACGAGGTCCGCCTGCCCGCGCTAATCCTGAACCTGGATTTGGGATTTGAATTCTTCGGACAGAAGCGCCTGAGCCCCCGTGACCACTACTCCGCGATCTTCCGGGGCAAAATCGCCGCTCACAAACCATCCGTCGCGAACCATTTTTCCCGTCGCGATCGCACGCCGTTCGAATTTCGTGGGCGCCACCTGTACATAGGCCCATGCGGCGTCGCCTGCTCGGACCACTGCGGTGCTTGGCACCACGACACCGCGCTCGGCAGCGGACGATTCGAGCCGGGCGGTAACGGCTTGGCCGGGACGAAGCGGAAACCCCTGTGCATTCACGCGGAGCATGAAGCCTTGGCCCTGAAGATTGGGATCGACTGCGGGCGCGTACCAGATCGATTGCGTGGCAAAAGGATGCGAGTACCCGAGTACTGTTGCCTCTGCGCGCGCGGGCAGTTGCGCCAGTGATTGGCCTGACGGAACCGACACTCGCATGATCGCTTCAGCACGGCTGATCAGCGCATCGATCAGCTTCGCGCGTTCCGCGGGCGCCATTGCCGCGACTTCGGCACCCCATTGGTCAGCCAGACGCTGGCTGAGCAGATTGACTTGGGCCTGGTCGGATTGGAATTTCGCCCGAGCAGCCTGAAAGTCCTTTAGCGAAACACTCTGCTTCTCGGAATTCAGAAGTTTCGTGCGCGCGTACTCCGCCTTGGACGCATCCAGCGCGGCTCGGGCCGAGGCCAATTCGGCGTCAAGGGCCGCCAACGGCGCCGGATCGACAATGACGCCATACGCTATCACCAGCCGCGCGCGGCTGACGGACGCGAGCACCACGGTCTTGAGACCGATGCGCGCCTGCTGCTCGCGGCTGAGAGCAACAATCACGTCACCGTTGGAAGCGTGCGAAAGAATCGGCTTAGCCGCCGTCACTTGATCCTCCTCGTCGCCCTCTTCGCGGTTGCCCACGCCGAACAGCCATACCAGCACGACGATCACCGCGAGAATCGCAACCGCCAGCGCGATCAGCCGCGATCGACTAGCGTTCACGCGCCTTCACTTCGACGTTGGCAGGCGGCGGAAAACTGAACGGTACCGCGTCACCGCGATCGAGCGGCCGCTGCATCGAATCTTCCAGGGCGCCGAGCGCATCTTGAGAGTTGGCCAGCGCCTGAAGAAGCGCTTGTTGCGCCGCCAAATCCCGCACTCGGTTTGCAGCCTGTGTGACGGAATCGATTTCGCCGACTGCCGCGGCGCGCGACATCTGGTCGTACCTTCGCGTCTGATAGCTGGCGGCGCTCCGTGCCGCATCGAGCGCGGCCAGCGCACCGCGATAGTTAATTAGCGCGGCACGTGACTGCGCAATTATCGCGGCTTGGGTCGCCAAAAATTGGGCGGCGACTTCCTTGCGCCGCGCCTGTGCTTGCGCGATCGGCCCCTGGTTTTGATTAAAAATGGGCAGCGCCAGCGACGGCCCCAGTTCAAAAATGTTCTCGCCACCTTCCCACGAGTAGCCGCCAGCCAGCCGGATATCGGGATATTGCCTGGCGATCTCGAGTTTCAGTGCCTCATCCGCGGCGGCGTATTGCGCCAGTTCGCGGCGCAGGTCGATTCGGTTGAGCAAAGCCAGGCGCTGAACCCCATCCAGTCCGAGCGATTGCTCGTCGGGCGGATTGTCCAGCGCGGTCCACGCGAATTTCGCGCCGTCGAGCGCTTCGGCGGGCAGGCCGATTGCCGCGGCCAACGCATTGCGGGCCGTGGGCACTTGCGCTTCCGCCAGAGCCGCGCCGAGCCGCGCATTCTGAAGATTGCTCAGCGCCACGTCGAGCTCCGGTTGGGACGCCTCGCCGGCCTTGACTCTCGCGGCGATGAGCGTTGCCGCATGCGCGAGCGCGTCTTCCTCCTGCTCCGTCAGATCGGAGCGCCGCGTGTCGAGCAGGTATTGCCGCAGGGCGGCGCGAATCCGGCTTCGAACCGCCCATGCGCTTTCGCCAGCCGCAAGCCGCGCCGTGTCGGCCAATCGCTCCGCCCGGGCGATCCGATAGCCCCGCTTTCCGGCGGTTTCGATCGGCAGGTCGAGCGAGAAAGTTCCGATTGCCCATGGGACGAACGAGGGGGTGCTGCGCAGATCGTACTGGGGGCCAAGCCCAACCACGGGATTCGGCCGCGCACCGGCTGTGATGACCGCGGCGTCGGCTTCGCGAACTCGCGCCTCGGCCAGCGCAATATCGGGGCTGTAGTAGAAGCCCACGAGGGCGAGCGATTCGAGATTCCACTGCGGCGGCGGGCATGTGGTAAGCGGCAAGCCGGCATTGATTTTGAGGTAGCCGCACATCCCTGGATTCGAAAGCGAGCGGCTCTCGAATCGCTGCGCGGTTATAATCGGATCGAGCGGTGCACGCTCATAAGTGGCGCACCCGCAGAAGATGCAGGTCAGCACCGCGGCTATTCGCGCTGTCGTCAAGCAACGCACTGGTCTTGCATGCGTATGAAACGGCGCGCCGACGAAGGCGAATTGCCGATACCGCGGCTCACTGCGCAATCCGGAGCAGCGTCCGAACAACGGTTTCGCCGAACGCCGAGCCAAGTCCCATCGCTAGCACGAGGCTTGCCGGCACGATCCAGGGGAACGCGCCGCTTGCTCTGACCTTTTCCCCCTGATGAGCAAGAGGATTAAGCAGGAAGGCAATTCGTTCTTTGAGTGCGGACTGATCCGCTATGAGCGCGGCAGCCTGCGAGCCCAGCGGATGCTGGCGCAGTCGCGCCACCGCCAGAATCGCGGAGGCCAGATCTCTGCCATCGACGCCGGCCGCTCGCGCCTCTTCGTCGCGGGCAAGCTCAAGCGCAATCGTCCATCGGTGAAATCGCTCTCGCGCTTGCGGCCATGGCCACTGAAGGTCGGTCGCGAGTTGCGCCAGCCAGATGCGCAGCGGATCGCGATGGCGCGCGTGGGCGCGCTCGTGTTCGAGCGCGGCGTCGATCTCACGCTCATCGAGCGCCTTGGCCAGATACGGAGAAAACAGAACCCACGGCTTGAGCAATCCAACCGTCGCGGTCCCCGGATCGCCGTCATCGCGAAATAGCGACCACGCCGCTCGAACGGCGGTTCTTGTGAAGAGCAGCAGGAACGGGACGCTCGCGATCAAGACCGCGATCGAAACATTCTCAGGAATCGGGTCCGGTTCGACGACTGCCCATCCGCATAGCCATGTGGCAACTATCATCGCCGGAATGAGCGGCGTCCAAATCCGCCGCCACAGGAAGAGTTCTCCTGACAGGGCGTTGCCGTGACCGGCTGGTCCGGCCGGCCACCAGCCGCAGGCAAACACGGCGGTTCCACCGAGAAGGGCGATCAGGACAGTCAAACAAGACTCACGTTCCATGTTTCGACCTCCGCCGGGCAGCGACCGCCCGTTCGAGTTCATCAAGAAGCCGGGGGTCCAGCGCATCAGCCGCATCGACCAAAGCCGCCACCGCCGCATGTGGATGTGAGCCGAGGAGCCGGCTCAGCAGCGTGCGCGCCCGCGCACGATCGACGACCTCGCGCGCGACCTTCGGCCGATACAGAAAAGCCTTGCCCCTGCGCTCGCGAACTACCAACCCCTTGTCGTGCAGGCGATCGAGAACCTTGGCGGTAGTGGTATAGACCAATCCCGCGGGCTCCCCGACCTGTGCATGAATTTCGCGCACTGACCCGCTCCGAAGCTCCCAAAGCTTGGCGAGCACGGCATACTCCAAATCGCCGCCTGGCATACGAATCCGCTTCACTGAGATCAATTTACGACATACGTCGTAGACGGTCAACGAACTACCCGCTTCGACCGGGCCGGCCATTATTCGCCCGGCTGCCGAGTGGCATAAGCCAGGGGGCCCTCGACTCCTCGGTCCAGGCAATATACTATACCCCCTACGGTATCACGGCGGGAGGCGGGTAAATGAGCCACACGATCAAGGAAAAAATCAGGCTGCTGGCAAGAGTGCGCCGGGTTCGTGGCCAGATCGAGGCGGTCGAACGGGCTCTGGAGAGTGAAAAGGGTTGTGCTGACGTGCTCAACCTCGTGGTCGCGGCGCGGGGCGCGATGAATAGCTTGATGGCCGAAATCATCGAGGACCATATCCGCACGCACGTCGTTGACCCGGCTCACGAACGCAGTAGCAGCCGGGCCAAAGGCGCCGAGGAACTGATCGAAGTTGTTCAGGCCTACCTGAAGTAGCCGGCGGATCCGTCGCGATGGAAAAGCACCAGCGAATCGAGCGCTCGCCTCTGGTCGATCAGGCGGAATCCGGGACAACCGTCCCGGCTGCCGGAGGAAAGGCCTGCCATATTTTGAGCCGGATCGAAGCAGTCCGAATCATCCTGGTCGCCCTTTCCGCGGCCGCGGTATGGTTCCAAGTATGGGAACCGTATCCGGCGGTAAGCCTGATCGGCGTGCTGGGCGTTCTGATTGGCGGTTGGCCGATCTTCAAAGAGGCGGCGGAGAACATGGCGGCGCGGCGAATGACCATGGAATTGTCCATGAGCATTGCGATCGTCGCGGCGGCCGCTATTTCCCAGTTCTTTACCGCGCTCATCATCACATTGTTCGTTCTGGTAGCTGAGGTGCTCGAGGGCATGACCGTTTCGCGTGGCCGCCGGGCCATCCGCTATTTGTTGGATTTTTTGCCGCGTTCAGTCACGGTCCGGAGCGCTGGCGGCATACGCGAGGCTTCCACCGACGAGCTACGAGTCGGCGATTCGGTACTCGTCAATCCGGGAGGGTTGGTGCCAATTGACGGTGTCGTGATCAGCGGCCACTCGTTTGTCGATCAGGCTCGAATTACCGGTGAATCGATGCCGGTCGAGAAGCTGCCGAACTCGGTTGTCTATGCTGGCACTATTAATCAATCGGGAGTGCTTGAGATCCGAGTCGAGCGGATTGGGCGCGATACCAGCTACGGCAGAATCATCGAGGCGGTCGAGGATGCCGAGCGATCGCGCGCACCTGTGCAGCAATTAGCGGATCGGCTTTCCGGATATTTGGTTTATTTTGCGCTTGCTGCCGCGGCAATCACGTTCATCATCACGCGCGACGCGCGCTCAACAATTTCGGTAATAATCGTCGCCGGCGCGTGCGGCATCGCCGCAGGCACACCCTTGGCGATTCTCGGAGGCATTGGCCGCTCAGCGCGCCTTGGCGCGATCATCAAGGGCGGGCTTTATCTGGAAACCTTGGGCAAAGCGAATACTGTCGTTCTGGATAAGACCGGCACCCTCACATTTGGCCGGACCGAAGTACAGGCAATCGTTCCGATCGCCGGCGTCTCTGAAGCCGAGGTCTTGCAAGCCGCGGCATCGGCGGAAATGCGCTCCGAGCATCCGCTGGGCAAAGCAATAGTTCAGTTTGCGATGACGATGCACCATCCTTTCAACGAGCCCGAGCGATTTGCCTATGTTCCCGGACGCGGAATCACGGCCGTCGTCGATGGCGTCACAATCCTCGCCGGCAATCGCAGGTTCCTGACGGATCAACAGGTAGAAGCGCCGCGCGACTTGGCCGCGGACGGTGATCCCTCTTCGGAAGTTTTCGTGTCGCGCGACAGGCGCCTTCTCGGAGCGATTGTAATCGCCGATACGGTGAGGCCTGAAGCGCGGCGAGCTATCGAAGCGCTGAATCGGATGGGTATCCGAAGCGTTCTACTCACCGGAGATACGAGGACTGTCGCTGAAATGGTCGCTCGTGATCTCGGCATCAGCGAAGTCGAAGCCGATCTATTGCCGGAGATGAAGCTCGCGCGCATCAAAAGCCTCGTCTCAGGCGGCCGCGTTGTCGCGATGGTAGGCGACGGGATCAACGATGCTCCTGCTTTGGCCGAAGCGAGCGTTGGCGTTGCGATGGGATCAGGCGCCGACGTTGCCCGCGAAAGTGCCGACGTGGTCCTGCTCGGCAACGACTTGGTGAAGTTCACCGAGACACTGAAGATCGCGCGCTGGACGCGGCGGATCATATGGTGGAATTTCGCCGGCACAATCGGAGTTGATACGATCGGTATCGCGCTCGCGGCCATGGGCCTGTTAAGCGCGACCCTCGCCGCATTCATTCATGTGACGTCCGAATTGGCCTTCATTCTCAACTCGTCGCGACTGCTGCCGCGATCGCGGCGAGGCACAGTGACGGCGGAATTTGCTGGCGGGCCGGATCGACAGCTCGCTCGAAAGGAACTGTGCAAGCCTTGAACACTTTTTCGACCGGTTTTCCGGCCTGACGCGGCTTTTCAGGGCTCGCGCTCGGACTGCGAATTACCTACGAGCGTGAACCCGGCGTGCGAATTCGCCCACCGCATTCCGATTGCCTTGAAAAATGCGGAGGAGTGTGGTGAATCGGAACGCTTACAATATTGGAGTCCGCTATGCCTTATGCAGCGCCGCATCCGGGCGAGCAGCGAGTGTATGTGTCGCCCAATACGGTGAGTTCGCCGACAGCGTAACCGCCTGATTGGTCGGGCTTTGGTTGAGCGTCAGGAAGGTCACGTCGGTCCCGGGACCCCCATGTCACCACCGCCTGATTCGAGGTCAGCGTCGAAGCGCCAACTGTCGCGGACGCCACGAGCGTGTCGCCCCCCTGATGAACGGCGGTGTAACAAAAGGAAGCGACGCCGCTTACCGTGTTGGCTTGGAGAACCCGCGGATTGGCGCCGCCGACGCTGAGCAGAACCGGCGTTCCATCCGCCGCGCTGGTGTAATGGAAGCTGGCGGTGAAGCTCTGCGCCGCGGCATGCGCCGGGTTGGGCGAGACGGTCGGCGGGCTAAGCGTGTTTGTCCTGCGAGAGCCAGGTCGCCGCGCCATCGGTCCACGCGGCGGGGTGTTGTCGCGCATGCTTATGCGGCGGCGCAGCGTTCATCCGGCTTTGAGAAAGCCCGCTCAGTCGTTACTGGCCGAGCGGGCTTATCGACATTTATCGGCGCGGGCGTGCGCACGGTGATAGAGAGGAAACCGCCACGCGCCCGTCCGTATCATATTATTCGCGGCTGATTTTGCCGAGCTTCAATGGCAGTCCGCTGACGGGCGATGCGGACCCGTGCTGCTTTACCGTCACCGCCGTCACGTTCTGCGTTGACGAAGGCGCGCTCGCTTTTGGACCATTGTTATTGTCGGGGCCGCATCCAGCCACGCCGATTGCGAGAATCAGCATTACCCCCGCCATCCACGGGACCCGCCGCCGCGTCCGCGCCGCCAGCGGAAGCATCGCGATACCGAGCAATATCATTCCTCCAAGCAAGCCCGCGCCGCCGTCTCCGCCGCCCGGAGTGCCTGGCACCGCGAGCATTCCCGCAAGCACGATGGTGTGATCGTTTGCGCTGGCGGTTTTACCGCTGGCTATCGTCATACTTAGGCTGAAAGTCGCTTTCCCGCCTGCGGGGATGTTCAGCCCCAGAGCAAAGGTGAACGTCGTCGCGCGCGTGATTTCGGGCGCGCGGACTGTGACCGCTGGCTGCCGCGTTTCGCTAACCGCGGGTGCGAGTGTGATCGAAGAAAACAGCTCCGGCTGCGTTATCGAGAGCGTGACCGACGAGAGCGTCTGCGCGCCGCCGCCGGTATTGGTGTAGCTGAAACTGCCGCCGGACAGGCTTTGTCCCGCACCGCCATGGCCGTTGCCACTGCTCAACAGCGTGACACTGCCGCCGATGGCTGGAGTTGGAGTTGCCGTCGGAAGCATTGTTGGAGTCGCGGTTGGCGTGGGCGTAGGTGTGGGTGTTGAAGTTGGAATCGGAGTGGGCGTCGGAGTCGGGCTCGGAATCGGCGTTGGCGCAAGCACGTTGAAGCTTTTAGAATCGCTCGATGCGTTGTACTGCGAAGTCGCGGCAAAGCTCGCCCCGAGCGTGATAATACCGCTGCCGCCGACCGTGGCCTGGCAGGTAGCGTTGCCGTTGGCGTCGGTGGTCGATGCGCAACTGGCGCCGCCCAGCGTGAAGCTCACCTGCTGATTGGCGATCGGCGCGACCGGATTCACCGATGTATCGGTGAGATTCACCGACAGCGTAACCGCCTGATTGGTTGTGCCGGTGGTCGGACTCTGGTTGAGCGTCAGGAAGGTCACGTCGGTCCCGGGACCCCATGTCACCACCGCTTGATTGGAAGCCACCTCCGTACTGCCAACCGCCGCCGATGCGACGAGCGTGTCGACCCCCTGATGAACGGCGGTGTAGCTGAACGCCGCCGCGCCGCCGGCGGTATTGGCTTGGAGAACCTGCGGGTTGGCGCCGCCGACGCTGAGCAGAACCGGCGTTCCATCCGGCACGCTCACGTAATGGAAATTGGCGGTGAAGCTCTGCGCCGCGCCTTGCGCCGGATTGGGCGAGACGATCGGCGGGCTAAGCGTCAAGGTCGCCGGCTGGCTGCCCGAGGGAAAGAGACATTTGCCGCCCGCGTCGGTTAGCCGGATCACCGAATTGCCGAAACCGGCGCCGTACACGCAGCCGTCTGGTCCTGCCACCAAGCCCGTACCGCCCATCGGCGTGGTGGTGAAGATCGAGGCTAGCGCCGGAGGATTAGTCGTGAGATCCTCTGTCGTGGTTTGATTGTTCTGTCCCAGGATGAGGAATTGCGCGCCGCCGCCTGATTGGCTTCCTTCAGCGATTAAACCGCCCGCGCTTGGTATCACTCCCGACAGGGTGGTGACCGTCACCGTGGAGCTATTGGTTCCGCTCACCTCCGCGACGGTGCCGTTGCCCTGCACATAAATCGTGCCGTCGGACGCGAACGACACCTGGCCATTATTCGTCCCGGGCAGCATCGCATATACGCTGAGCGTGGGATTGGCGCCACTGGGATTGGAAATGCGCCACAACGCGGGATTGTCGGAGCCGGCCCCAAAGCAGTTGTCGTCGGTGAACAGATCGCCGCTGAGCGGATCCACGGCCAAGGCGAGCGGGCACGTCAGTCCCGTTATCACCGTCTTTATCACCGCTCCGTTCGACGGGTTGATCTGCAAAATCGCGCCGGTGGCGTTGAAGCTAGTGGACGAAGTGGTGGCGCGCGAGACGTAAAGATTGCCGTTGTCAAACACCGGCTGGCTCAGGGTCGGACCGATCGCGGTCGCTGTCAGCAAGGTGGCGGAACCGGCGACCCCGCCCGTGGCCGGGAACTTGTAAATATTGCCGTCATAGAAGTCGGACACATACGCGTTGCCCGAAGCGTCGAAGGCGGGAGGGAACGCGCCGGTGCAATTCCAGTTAACATCGCCATAAAGAAAGCTACGGGCGGCGAAGCCGGTGGCGAACGGCTCCACCACGAAACCGGGGGCCGCCACCGGATTGCCGGCGGCGCAGCCCGGCGCCCCGCTGTTGCTGAACGTGACGGTGCCGGTTTGCGGCACCCGCAGGTAGTCATCGG
>JBOHWJ010000143.1:0-2258 GCA_050736495.1 Binataceae bacterium (SeqCode)
GCCGGCCGGAAGCGCGGAGTTGGCCGTCCGTACGATTTCCTCTGGCAACCCGAGGCGCCGGGCGACCGCGAGGCCGTAGCTCTGGCCGATCGTATGTGGCTTAAGGCGATAGAGCGGCGCGAGGCGCTCGGGGTCGAAGTCAACCGCGGCAGCCTCGAAGCCCGCGCGTGAATAGGCGTGGAGCTTGACGGCGGTCGAATGGGTGGCAATAGCGACCACGCAATCGCGCGCGCCGAGATAATCCATCACGCCGATCGCCAGTGCGGCGCCTTCGACCGGGTCGGTGCCCGCGCCGGGCTCGTCGAGAATCACCAGCGCCGGCTCGGCAAGTGAGTCGACAATTTCGGTGAGGTTCGCGATATGGGCGGCAAAGCTCGAAAGGCTCGCCTCGATCGACTGCTCGTCGCCGATATCGGCGAAGATACTGCGGAAGACGGTGATTCGGCTGCCCGCGTTAGCCGGTATCAGAAGCCCCGCCTGCGCCATCAGGGAGAGCAGTCCCAAGGTCTTGAGCGCGACGGTTTTGCCGCCGGTGTTCGGTCCCGAAATCACGATACCGTGCTGGCCGCCGCCGATTTTGAGATCGATCGGTACGACTTCGCGGCCGCTGATCACAAGCAGCGGATGGCGCGCGGCGATAAGCTCGATGCCGCGGCCGTCAGTCGTGGGTTCGACGCCACCGAAGCGCTCGGCGAAAATCGCACGCGCATTCAGTGCGTCGAGCGCGACCATCGCGTCGAAGCTCATACGCAGTTCGGCCAGGTATCCGCGCACCATCGCGGAAAGCCGCGTCAGGATACGATGCTCTTCGGCTTCGGCCTCGCGTTCGAGCATCATCAGACGGTTGTTGAGTTCGACCGCCCACATCGGTTCGACGAACAGGGTCTCACCCGAGACTGAGCGGTCCTGCACGATACCTTCGAGGCGCTCCGCATAGTTGAGCTTGAGCGGCAAGACGAAGCGGCGGTTGCGCACGGTGACGAGATAGTCGGAGACAAACGGCGCCATCCCTTGCGCATTGAGCGAGCGGCCAAGACGGGTTTCGAGCTCCAGGCGTTCGTCGCGCAGGCGCGTGCGCAGGCGCTTTAGCTCGGGGCTGGCGTCATCGAGTAGACCGCCATCATCGGCCAGTGCGGCCAGCAACGCGTCGGCCAGTTCCTTGGGTGCGACGAGGTTTTGGGTGATAGCGGCGACATGGGGCAGTGTTTCAACCCGTGAGCGCAGGAAAGCCTTCGCCGTACGCGCGGCGATTACAAAGTCGCGTATCCTTACCAGTGCCGGACCGCCCAGCACGGCGCCGTCGGGCGCCACCGCAAGCAGCAACGCGCGCTGGTCGGCGAATTCGTCGACCGGCACCGAGCCCGAATGCGCGCGGAGCTCGACCAGTTCGGCGGTCGCGCGCAGGCGCTCGCGCACCTCCGCTGCGTCGCTCGACGGGCGCAATCCCTCAAGCGCCTGCCGTCCTGGCTCGGAAACCGCCGTCGCGGCCAATAGCGCGATTATCTTGTCGAACTCGAGCGCGCTCAGATCACGTTCACGCATCGTCTCAACCCGGGGCCGACCGGTTATCCGAATAGAGCGAAAATCCCGGTCCAATGCCGCGGCCTTATAGCTTCGCCCTCTACGGCGTCTTGAGGCTAATATCTAGCCCAAGCGTGCGCCGCGTACATCATCGCAATGCGACGCGCCGTGATTTACCGAAAAACCCGAGAGGAATCCGATGGAACGGATAGAGTCGCGTATCAGCAGCACCAGCCCCGAATTCAAGCACAATCGCGAGGTGATGGAGGCCCAGGTGGTCAAACTGCGCGCCGAAATCGAGCGTATCCGCCTGGGTGGCCCGGAACATGCCCGCCGCCGCCATGTCGAGCGCGGCAAATTGCTGGTGCGCGATCGCGTCAAACGGCTGATCGATCACGACAGCCCTTTTCTCGAACTGTCGACGCTCGCCGCCTACGGAATGTACGACGACGAAGCCCCGGCGGCGAGCATTGTCACCGGCATCGGACGTATCGAGGGACGCGAGGCGGTGATCGTCGCCAACGACGCGACCGTCAAGGGCGGCACCTCTTATCCGATCACCGTGAAGAAACACCTGCGCGCGCAGGAAATCGCGCTCGAAAATCATCTGCCGTGCGTCTACCTGGTCGATTCGGGCGGCGCGTTCTTGCCGCTGCAAGCGGAAGTGTTTCCCGACCGCGATCACTTCGGACGGATCTTCTACAACCAGGCGCGGATGTCGGCGCTGGGACTCGCAC
>JBOHWJ010000144.1:0-9358 GCA_050736495.1 Binataceae bacterium (SeqCode)
GAATATCCGCGTCAACGCGCTGAGCGCGGCGCCCGCGCGCACGCTTGCGTCCTCCGCTATTCGCGACTTTCATACGATGGTGCATGAGGTCGAGGAACGCTCACCTTTGCGCCGCGCGATGAAGCCCGAGGAAGTGGGCAAGATGGCGGCGGTGATGCTAAGCGATCTTTCGAGCGGCGTGACCGGGCAGACGGTTTACGTCGACGTCGGCTACAATATCATGGCGTGACGCACTCTCTCGTGGAACTTGATTGCCGCTCTTTTACGGCGGGGCTGCGACGAGAGTGGTGTCGTTCCGAAGTGCGCCAGCGACGCGCACTTCATCTTATAGGGAGGTCTTCGATGGCAATCATCGCGGTGCCACAACTCTCCGACAATTACGCCTATCTCGTCGTCGACGACGCCAGCAAGGAATGCGGCGTGGTCGATTGTTCGGAAGCACATAAGGTGCTGCCCGAGATCGAGAAGCACGGTCTCAAGCTGGTCGCCGTACTGCCGACTCATTGGCATCACGACCACGTTGGCGGCAACGAAGATCTGGTGCGCGCGATTCCCGGCCTTCGCGTATACGGTGCGCGTGCCGAGGGCGGGCGCATCCCCGCGCAAACCCATCCTGTGGATGACGGCGACACCGTCGAGGTCGGCTCGGTCAAGGGACGCGTGATCGGTATCCCGGCGCATACCAGCGGCCATATCGCCTACCATTTCCCGCAACTGAACGCCGTTTTCACGGGCGATACCCTGTTTATCGGCGGATGTGGCCGTGTATTCGAGGGCAAGGCGCAAACCATGGTCGAGTCGCTGCGCAAGCTTGCCGCGTTGCCTGCGTCGACCGCGGTCTACTGTGGCCATGAATACACGGAAAAGAATCTGCGTTTCGCGCTGACGCTCGAGCCCGGAAATGCGGCGCTCAAGGCCAAGCATGAATGGTCGGTAAAGATGCGCGCGCAGGGCAAATTCACGGTGCCGTCGACCATCGCCGAGGAGAAGAGCTTCAACCCGTTCCTGCGCACCGACAGCCCGGAGTTGCGCGCGAGTCTGAAGCGCCTCGATCCCGCGCTCGGCAACGACCCGGTGGCGATGTTCGCCAAGGCGCGCGAGCTCAAGGATCGTTTTTAGCCGAGGCGAGTAAGTCCGAAAGGCCGGAATAGCGCGCTTCCTTACGCGCCGCCGCCACGCGCGCCAGTTCCGCGTCGCCGACGATTATGACCGCTTTGCGGGCGCGGCTGACGGCGGTGTAGAGCAGTTCGCGGGTCAGCATGGGGATGTCCTTGTCGGGCATCATGATCGCGACCGCGTCGAATTCCGAACCCTGTGCCTTGTGGATGGTGGTGGCATAGGCGAATTCCAGGTATTCGCGCAGTGTGGCCAGATGGAACGCGACAAATTTGTTGCCGCGCGCGAAAACTGCCATCAAGCTCTCTGGGCGGTCAGGCTTGTCGACGTTGACGATAGTTCCCTGGTCGCCGTTGAACAGCATGCGCTCGTAGTCGTTGCGCGTCATGATTACAGGTTCGCCCGGCTTGAACCCCGAGCGGTCGGCGGACGATTCCATTGACCCGGCGGCACGGCGATGAATCGCGGCGTTGAGCCGGTCCGCCCCGGTGGGGAAGACGCGTGTCACGCAGAGGATTCGCGACGCGGCGGCATGATCGAAGACGCGCCTCAGATCGGCGGTGGCGGCGCTGTCAAAGCCGTCGTCGCCTTCGCGATAGATCGCGGCTTTGAGCGCGTCGATTCGTTCGTCGCGAACTCTGATCGCGTACCAGCGGTCGAGAAACTTCTCGATTCCGGCGCCGCCTCCACTCACCAGTTCGACGCGTTCGAAGCCCAGGTCATCGGGATGCGCGCGTTGCTCGAAGATCGGCTTGCAGTCTGCGTCATCCATCGCGCCCTCGTTGATGCGGCGGGCGAGCAGGAGGATAGAGCGTCCCGACATGTCGCTCGCATCCGTCCGGTAGTTGTGGCTGAGCCGTGTGCATACGCGCGCCACACGCCGATCGGAGGCCGCTTCGGCAGCCGCGACGAGGTCACGAAAGATCGCCCCCGCCGCCACGGAGGGAAGCTGGTCCGCGTCGCCCAGCATGATGAGCTGTGCGTCCGGGCGAACGGCGCTCGCCAGCCGTTCCATCAGCGCCAGATCCAGCATCGAGCTCTCGTCGACGACGATCACCGCTGCGGAGAGCGGATTGTTGCGATGATGGACGAACGCGGCGCGGCTCGGCGAATACCCGAGCAGGCGATGTACAGTTGAAGGTTCGAGGCGCGCGGCGTCCAGCGCCTCATCCGCATCCGCGCGATTGCGTACCTGCGAGAGGCCCTGGCGAATGCTTTCGCCCATACGGAAGGCGGCTTTGCCGGTGGGCGCCGCCAGTGCGATCCGCGTCGGACCGACTTCGAGCCGAACCAGCACGCGCAATATGGCGAGGACGATCGAGGTCTTACCGGTACCCGGGCCGCCGGAAATCAGCGCGAAACCGCGGCCGGCGGCATTCGCGACCGCGGCGCGCTGCTCGTCCGAAAGCGTCACTTCGCGGCCGTTGAGAAAACCGGGCCGCGCCGCGACGTCGGCGAGCGCACCGGCGATCTTTTTCTCCACCTCCTTCGGCACCGCCGCGGCGTAGCGCGGACCGATAATTCTGGCCAGCTTCTGCTCCGCCGCACGAATTCGCTGATGATAAATGAACGGCGCCAGGTAAAGCAGCGGCTTGTACTCGCCGGCGCTGCGTGCGATTACAGTCGCGGCCATGCCCGACGCGAGCAACCCATCGATTTTCCGCGCCATCGCGTCCGCGCCACCCGCGCCGAAGGCGTCGCCGCAGAGCGAAGTCAGAATCCGGCGCATCGGCGCGCCCGATTTGGCCCCGGTCACGGGCAGGCGGGTGCTTCCTTCCTGAAGGGCGACGAGCGACGCCACCGTGACAAGAATCAGCGCAAGCCGCTGCTCGACATCGAGGTCGTGCTCGAAGGCCGCAATCTCGGCCGCAAGATGCACATAAGCGGAATCGAGGTTGAATTCCTCCGCGCCCGCTTCGATTTGGCGCAAGCGGCGTTGAAAATCAAGCGCCTCCGGATTGCCGCCGCCCTGCAGGCGGAGTGTGACCGACGGCAGGCCCAGGTTCGCGTAGGTTTCGTTCATGTTCATGACCGCCACCGGGTGACGCTACAATACTCCGTAGATCCCCTGGAGCTTCATCAATGCGCTCTCGCTCTGGCGCATCTCGGCCCATTGCGGCCGATGAAAATAGAGACCCTGGGGAGCGGCGCCGTCGCCGCGCAATCCGCGCAGAAAAACATAGAGCAAGCCGCCGAAGCGGCGCTCGTATTCGCTTTCGTCGCGAACCCGCAGCATGCGGATGATGCCGGCCGTGTAGATGCGGGCCTGTAGTTCGTAGTTGCGACGCACGTGCTCCTCGACCGCATGCGGATCATACGAAGCCAAAAGGTCGCTTTTCCAGTCGGCGAAATATACCAGGCCATCCTGCTCGAAGACGAAGTCCACGAAGCCTTTCAGGAATCCGCGTTCCGATATTTCGGCGGCGGCCGGTGCGGATGGCGGAGCGTTTTCGCGGATCGGATACACGAATTCCATTTCACGCACGCTTGGGCAGACGTGGAGAGGGCCGATCATCCGGCCGCGCGGGATCGCGAAACGCATGGTTAGCGCGTTGAAGACGATCTCGCGGCCGCGATCGAACCAGCGTGGCTCGCGCACTTGGTTGCGCCGCATGGTTTCGCGAAACAGCTCCTTCACGTCGCCGCGGTTCTTCCACGATTCCAGGTCCGCCGCCCGCTTGAACGAGTCGAGGTTGAGCCGTTCGATCACTTCGTGCAGAAAAATGCCGACATTGGCGCCACCGGGCAAATCCGCCGCCTCGACCGCGGATTCGAGGTCGATCTTGAAATCCTCCGGCGTGATCTCGGATGACGCCGCATTTGCGGCCTGCTTGAGGGATGTGTACGAGCCCATGAATGTGGGGGCGTGCGCGCGCTTCAACCTGATGAAGGTCGCTTCAGCCTCCTGATTGTCCTTGAGCAGCGCCGGCGGCGGCGACCATTCGATCGGCGGTCGCGCGACGGCGGTCGATGCCGTGGCTTCCACGGAATCGGCAACATCGTCGATCTCGAACAAGGCGGAAAGCGGCTGTTTGCCCCGTGTGGAATCGGCCAGGCGCGCCGCGATCTGCTTGAGACGCTGGTTGAGCGGCCCGTAATAGCCGTTGAGCCCGGTTTTGGTTGCGCCATCGGGTAGCAACGGCAGGTAGAGCTTGACGCGCGCTCGCGTCAGTGCGACATACAGCAGCCGCTGGTTTTCCTCCGCCTCTTCGCGATTGAGCTCGGGTTTGATCCGCTCACGAAGTTTGCCGATAGCGAATCTGCGCTCGTTGCCGGTGTGATAGATGGCGAAGTCGTCGCGCATATTTCCCGTATGGGTGCCGCCGTACAGCACCACGACATCGGCTTCGAGCCCCTTACTCATATGCACCGTCATTACCTGCACCGCGGCGCGCTCGCTTTCGAGGCGTTGGATGTTGCCGTCCGGGCCGGGCGGCTGGTCGCGTTGTGCGGTGTAATCTTCGAGCAGCGCGATGATTTCGGCGAGTGAAAGCCGCTTCGCCATGGTCTGTTCGAGCAACAACTCGAACACGTGCAGGTAATTGGTGAGTTCGCGTTCGCCGTCGGAGAGAAACAATTCGCGATCGACCAGTCCGCTCTCATGCAGCAGCCGATTGAACAGATCGGCGAAACGCTCGGATTCCGCGAGGACGCGCCATTCGTAGAGCCGTTCGTTGAGCGGGTGCGTGGTGGAAACGTCGCCGAGGGTCGCGAGCGCGCGATGCGGGAGCGCGAAAAACGGCGACGCCCAGGCGCGCAGGCGCCGCGAGCGGTCGTGCGGATCTTCGATCGCTCTTAATACGTCGAGCACATGATGCGCCTCGCGGGTTTGGAACAAGCCTTCGAGTTTGTAAAAGGCGAACGGCACACCGGCTTCACGCAGGTAGCCGCCGATCTCTTCGCTCTCCCGTCTCGTGCGCGTCAGGACAAAAACGTCGCGCGGCCGCACCGTTCGCGATATAGGTTCTTCTGTTTTCGCGTCGGGCTCCGCGATCGTGATTGATTGTTCGCCGGCCAGGAGCCGCCCGAGCGTAAGCGCGACATGGCGTCCGATGGCTGCCCGCGCATCAGCGGCCGAGGCGCCAAGGTATTCGTAGCGCATCAGCGTGACCGGTTTGAGCGCGCGTCCGCGTGAGTCGATCGCTTTGCGTGCGGGCAGCCCGCACGTTGCAGGATCGCGATAGCAAATCTCGCCGGTGAAGAACGGGCTCTCGGCGGCTTGGTCGAAGATATGATTGCAGGCGTCGATCAAATCCGCGGTCGAGCGGAAATTAGTCGCCAGCGGCACGCGTGGCGCGCCGGCCGCACTCATCTCACCGCACGCCTTCAGATAGGAATGGACGTCGGCGCCGCGAAACGCGTAAATCGCCTGCTTCGGATCGCCGACCACGAATAGCCGGTTGGCGCCGGGGCTGTCCACGAAGATGCGTCTGAAGATCCGCCACTGCAGGTCGTCGGTATCCTGGAACTCGTCGACCAGGCCATAGAGGAAGCGATCGCGCAACGCGTTGACCAGCGTGTCGCCGGCCGGCGGTGCGATCGCGCGATCGACCCACAGCAGCATATCCTCGTAATCGATATGCCCCTGTTCACGCTTTTGACGATCCAGCCGCGCCGCGACCGCGGGCAGGAACGCTTCAACCAACGCCGTTTCACGCGCCTCGTCGGCGTTCGACTCGATCGACGCGGCAAGCTGAAGGTCGGTCACGACGCAAAGGAACTCGGATAACCCCGCCGGCTTACGTGACGCATTGTTGGCGTCCGCATTCGCCACTTGCGCGGCTTTTGCGCGCAAGAGCGGATTGAAATCGAAAGCGGAGAGCGCCGCGAACAGTTTGGTGATCGAGCCGCCAGCTTTGGCGGTTATCTTGTCGAGCTTATCCAGCGCCTCCAGCGCGTTGATCAACATTTTGTTCCTGAGGCCGCTCGCGCGATACTCCGCGGCGAGAGCCGCATGATGGAAGAGTGCCGTAAAGTGGCGCGCGATTTCGTCCCTGGTGACGTCTGGATCGGGTTCCAGGTAATGGCGCTGATGCGCTTTGAGCAGAAGATTTTCGAGCTCGCCGATGTCGCTCTTCTTATCGCCCCGCTTGAGCCATCCATAGAGTAACGAGCGCGTCGGATCTTCAACCGCGAAATGCTCCCGCAATTCGGCGCGAAACGCCTGATGGAAGGCACGGCCCGCATCGACTACTTTGAGATCAAAGCGCGTACCGGTGAGAAAGGCGAGTTCGGTGAGGACCCGCTGGCAAAAGCCGTGAATCGTCGAAATAGGCGCGCGATCGAAGGACGAGAGCGCGCCTTCGAGCCGTTTCAATGCTTCGCCGTCGAGCGCGGCTTTTTCATGGTCGGCCGGCGCCGCGGCGTTTATGCTGCCGCGCACGAGCTCTTCGATTAACCTGCGGATGCGCGCGCGCAGTTCCGAGGTCGCCTTTTCGGTGAAAGTGACGACGAGAATCTGGTCGATTGTAGCCGGTGTGGTGAGCAGCAGGTTGATCAGCAGATGTTCGATGGTGAAGGTCTTGCCGGTACCGGCGCTGGCCTCGATTATGGCGTGCCTGCCCGTGCGGATCGCATTGAGAATGCGCGGGCGCCAGTAAAACATCTCCTCCAACGCAACCTGGCTCATCTACTTCTCGAAGATTTCCTTTAGCGGCTCGAAGCGGCGCCTGATGATGGCTCTGGCCTCTTTGGCCGGGCACGGCGGAAAGTTACGGGCCTCGCGCACCGGACCGAAGTCGGACCTGCACGTGGTCCATTCACTGTCGCGCAGCGTTTCGATGGCGTCTTTGATCTCCCGGTCGCTGACGGCGCGCCGGCCCGCGATCTTCTGGATGGCCTCGACCGCTTCGATCGGCAGGAAGTAGTCGTTGTGACCTGAGAGCATGTCCTGCACCAGCGTTGCGAGATATTTGCAGGCGTCGGGCTGGCTGAGCGGACGGAAACCGCGCGTATACTTGCCCTCGTTGAGTTCGTCCTTGTTGCCGCCGACGGCGATCGCGATGAACCGTTCGGGCATTTTCTGGCCCGCCGCCGAGAGCACGATCGCGGCGAGGAAGCCGTCGAGAAAATCAGTTGCTTTCGCTCTGGCGCCGGCGACGCATCTGATCGAGCGATCGAGTTTGGGGGAAAGCGGACCGATTCTGCCGCGAATCCTGACGCCGTGAATCGGCGTTCCATCGGGCCGTTTCAGGTCGATGTCGAGAATCAGGGGCGGCAGCGTACGATCAACCTCGGCGAACTCGTCCGCTCCGCCAAGCGCGAATTGCTGCCATCCAGTGAGGTCCGGAACACCGGCGTTGGCCGCCTGCGCGACGCTGAAACGGAGCTTTTCGAAGTCACGTTCGCCGGCCGCCTGCGCGAATGGCCCGACCGGCGCCTCACCCTTCAATTCGTCGAGATGAAAGGCCTCGCGGTAGGCGCGTTCGACCGGTTTCAACTTGCCGCGGCCGTCCCATAACGCCTCGCGCAAGAGCATCGTGCGATCCAGAACTGATTGCGCGAGCGGTTCCTCGTCCGCATCCTCATCGTCGCCATGGTCTTCGTCGGCCATCCCGAGCGCGTAGCGCGCAGCGCCCTGCAACGGACATTCGAGGTAGCGTTTGAGCGCGGCGACCGGGAGCACCACTTCACGGACATCATTCGTTGGCGTTGGGGCGGGTGCCGCGGCCAGGCCCAATAAAGGTTTCACCCGCGCACGAGCATCCGGCGCGAGGCCGTCGAGCAGCGCTTGATAGCGTGTCGCCGACGGAATCGGACCGCACCGTTGGTCGAGGTCGCCGCGCAATGCCGCGATTTGTGCGCCGCGGTGCGCGTTGCGGTCGAAGCTTTCGAGTTCGGGATGGCGCTCGTCGGCTGCGGACGCGAGATCGGGGAAGTACTTGCGATCATAACTGCTGACCGGATGTGCGACGGTAAGCCGTTCCAATTCCCCGGTCCCGATCAATCTGCTCAGGATGAATTGGAGATCGCGAATTACGCCGGAGGGTTCAAGCCGGTCGCCGGTCCGCGCGTTGCGGGCAACGCAGGAAAAGAAGATGCGCTCGCGCGCCGCGAGCAGCGTTTCGAGGAACATGTAGCGGCCGCGTTCCGCCGTCGAAACGTCACCGGCGCGCCGATGGGCCTGGCACAGATCAAGCGGATCGCGGCGATCAGGTTCGGGGAAATCCGACTCGCCCATCCCGAGCATGAAAATCACACGAAACGGAATCGCCCGCAGCCGCGACAAAGAGCCGACGACGACACCGTTTTCGGCGTAATGGCCTTGCTCGCCCGCGACGTCGCTTATTCGGTTTAGCGCCAGATCGGCGGCGGCCTCGTACGAAACCGGCTCGCTGTGGATTCCTTCCGGCGCCATCGAATCGATCGCGCGCACGATCACGTCGCGCACCCGCTCGCCGGCCTCATCGCCCGGATGAATATAGGACGCGACCAGATCGCTCAGAACGCGCGCCCATCGCTGAAGCGGCAGCTCGCGCGACGCTATCTCCTGCGCCTCGCATAGGAGGCTGCGCGCGTTGCGCACCATGACGGCGGCGGCGCTGGCCGCGTCTTGCGGGGTTTCGTAAGGGAGATATTCGTGATCCGCGCCGGCTTGAAAAATCCGGCTCTCGCCGCTTGGCGCGCCCGCCATGAAAACGCCGAGCGCGAGGCGCCTGAGGGCTTGGTCCCAATGATAGAATGCGGGCGGGATGTAGGTGTTGGAGAACGCACGCTCGTCGGCGCCGAAGTAGACGCCCAGCGAGCGGCACCATTCGGACCACGATTCCGCGCCGCTCTCGGCGGCGGTGCCGATAACTGCCGGATGAGTAAGGACGTGGGTCAGCTCGTGACGGTTCAAACGTCCGAGCGGAAGCCTGAGCAGCAGCTCAACCGCCTCGGCGACGCGGTTTTGTGTATTGAAGCGGCGATCGACGATGTTGAGCGGAATCCGGTGCGCCTCCGAGAAGACGCTCTCGATATGCGGCAGATAGGAGTCGCGCAGCGAATCCGGAATCACGATTGCGATCTGATGAAACCGCAACGGCGCTGCCGATGCGCTGGCAGATGGTGTGGGAGAGTGTGGGGCGGGCGGAGGTGGCTCACGCCGTAGCAACGACCAGATAGAGTTGGCGGCGATCTCGACCTCGCGCCGCACGCCAGGGCATTCGAGAAAGCGGATACTGTCATCGGCGCGCGCCGCCGTGGCGCTGTCGGATGACGCGTTCTCCGCTTGGCGCAACAGGATCATTCGCTGCAGACG
>JBOHWJ010000145.1:0-7623 GCA_050736495.1 Binataceae bacterium (SeqCode)
AACTGAACATAGCAGGAGCGTGGGATCTATTCATGATTGATCAGGCGCTCACTATTCTATTGTAGAACGCGATTTTGTTCGGCAGGCGCAAACCGATTGGGGTCGGCGCTTTTGTCAAAGGCCACGAGGTGGTGATCAGGGTACAAGACGAAGGAATCGGACTGTCCGAGCAGGATCAGGAACGGGTTTTCAATCGGTTCGAGAGCGTTCGCGCGAAATCGGATCACAAAGGTCTGGGATTGGGTCTGTGGATAACGAAACGGATCGTGGAAGCGCACGGAGGCACAATGTTTGTCGAAAGCGAATTGGGCAAAGGTTCTGTTTTTATCATACGGCTTCCGCTGCAAGCCAATTAGAAATCGGGTTATTTTTATGGCGGAAGACAGCGACGCGATTTTGGTGGTGGAAGATGAAGAGGAAGCGCGGAATTTCCTGGTTCGAATCCTTGAATTCGAGGGATTTACCGCAATCGGACTTTCCAACGGGGCCGCGGCGCTGGATTATCTGCAAAAGTCTGCCCAGCCGAGCCTTATAGTTTTGGACATGCGCATGCCGATTATGGACGGCCCTCAATTTCGCTCAGCCCTCCTGAGGGATCCGCGATTGATGAAAATTCCGATAGTCATCGTCACGGCAATGGACCCTGCCGCCGCTACAGGCCTTTCGGCCGTGAGGGTCTTCAGAAAACCGCTGGACGTGGACGCTCTTCTTCTAATCGTTCGGCAGACCACGGCGCGGCAGTAGCTCGTGAAAGGATCAGTTCCCTTGATTGCTTGCCGATGCTAAAGTCCGATACGAGGCCGATTGGAAATCGTGCCTGACGACTCCACACATTGCTTTTCCCTGACAAACCTTTGACTACCTTGCCCACCAGATGCCATGAACTGTTGAGGCTATATAAGCCAGAAACATGGCGGCATTTTGTGCAATTTTACGAAGACCCAGCGTTCGTGATTGAAAGCGTCGCTTATCTGGCGGCAGACGCTCTCAATGTCGGCGATTCCAGCATTTTGATCGCAACCAGTTCGCATCTGAGCGGTATCCGGGACCGCCTCACAGGGTATGGCCTTGATCTGAAAAAGCTTCATACGTCAGGGCGCTACGTATCTCTTGATGCCGAAGAAACTCTCTCGCGCCTGATGGCCAACGATTGGCCGAACGACTCCGAATTCAGCGAAATTATCGGCGGTGTCATTCGTAATGCGATGGAAAAGAGCGCAAATCATTTCGCCTTTGTCTTCGGCGAGATGGTTGCCGTTCTCTGCGCCGCGAATAAAGCGAAAGCGGTCGTGCGTCTTGAGCAACTCTGGAATTCGCTCGCCGAGACATACCGTTTTTCATTATGCTGCGCATACCCGTTGAGCAGCGTGGTTGACCAATCCGAGCTAAATGTCGTGTTTCAAATCTGCGCGGAGCACTCCTTGGTAATTCCAGCGGAAACCTTTTCTGCCTCCGCTTGACGACTTCAGTCGCAGATCATCTGAACGGGCGAGCGCGTTTGCGCACTTCGGCGGTGCAAATACATTCCGCGCGCGACGCCGGGCGTAAACCTCGAAGCCTTGGCCGCGATGCTTTGCCGGAACATTCGCACGCGTCGAATCGCTATCGCGGCGACTCGCCGGCGTGCATCATCTGCGCGCTGCCTCTTCGCGAGGGAATTCAGGCCCGTTTGCCGGTTTCCATCGTGATGCCGTAAATCAGGAAAAAATTTCGTCGTTTCTAAAGAATTTTCCGAGATCTGAAGAAACCTTTCCGATCGGTTTCGGCGATGGCTATGCACCGCATAGGGAAATGTTCATTTTTCGAAGGGGGAAACGCGCGCGCAGCCATTGGCACAGCCCGTGCCGCACCTACAGACGGACACCCTCGAACGATCACTGCTGTAGCCGGGCGATTCGATCAGGTTGCGGGGAGACGAGTGGTTTTGCGGGGCGAGCAACGTATACGGCAGGCGCGTGGGGCGATGGTTTGGGCCGGACGCGATGGAAGCAGGATGATCGCATTCACCCGGCGAGTCGCGGGATGCGGCGTGCCGAAGCAATTCCGCGCGACAATTGGAGAGGACAACTCCTCGAGCAGACCTGGAAGCGCGTGTCAGTATCGGTACGGCGTGGACTGAGACGATTTGGGAGAGCCGGCCATGTGATGGCGACCCTAAGCGGATTGGACCACGCCAGAATCGGTCGCGCAGGTTAGCTCATGCAATCAGGCGAAAACGGGAAAATTAGCCCGGACGCGCCGCACCGACTCCGACGCCGAGAATCGGTACCTCCTGAATCCTCCGCCTCGTGGTGCGGCCGTCCGGTTAAGCCACCGGATTACGATCAGTATTTGCGGGAGAAACATGATCGCGGGACGGCGCAACTTGGCGTGCGCCCCGTTTTCGTATCATTCACAAGCGGGGTCGATCGGTCTTTTGACCTGCGCGGCAAAAGCAGCCGAGTCGAAGTAGAGGATTCGGCCTGCGTGGTGCGCATGTCGTGCCCAGGCCAATATTGGGGGACAGAGAGTCTCGGGAATGGCGAAAGTTGTGGTACGGCCGTTAACGAACGAACAGGCCCAGGCGCTCGAAGCGCTGGTGACACGGCGGCGCCAGTTGGTCGAGATGCTGACTGCGGAGAAGAATCGCCGAAGCAGCGCCCCAAAGGTTTTGCACCGTGGCATCGATGAGCACATTCGTTGGTTGGAAAAGCGACTTTCTGGCTTCGACGATGAACTCGCCAATTTGATTCGCGACACTCCCCTTTGGCGCGAACGCGACGAGTTGCTGCGTTCCGTGCCCGGCGTCGGCCAGGTGCTGTCAAGTACTCTGCTCGTGCACCTGCCCGAACTGGGTATGCTCAATCGCAAGCAGATCGCCGCACTGGCCGGTTTAGCGCCCTTCAATCGCGATAGCGGGAGCCTGCGCGGCAGCCGTTGCATCTGGGGGCGGCCGCGCTCAGATGCGGCGCGTTCTCTATATGGCGACCGTGGCAGGAGTCCGCAGCAATCCGGCCATCAAAACGTTCTACCTGTGGCTGCGTGCCCGCGGTAGGCACGCTAAGTCCGCGCTCACCGCCTGCATGCGCAAGTTCCTCGTCATTCTCAATGCCATCCTTCACAACAAAACACCCTGGCAAACACCGGCGCCCACCTCTCCAACCTCTTCTCTTTCTCCCCTCCTGGGCGCGGTTTCTGAACACGGTTGCTGCCAGGGTTCCATCGGTGAACGGAATCTTGGGCAATGATCGAACCGTCTGCCTTCACAGTAATCGAGGAAGTGCCGGCACAGAGCCTGGCATCCGGGGCTGCCACGACACCCCCCCGCGCCCGCATTGACCACGAGGGGCGCGTTGTTCGTGAGGATATTGGCGTTGAGCCTGATTTGGTTGCCAGCAGTGAGGACGAGGCGCGTGCCCCCCTTTGCCGCCTCGGCCATCGATGGCTGCATCGACCTCAATGTCGTGATCCGCCTGGAGGATTAGCTCGCCGCTGTTCCCCGTCAGCATTTGCGCTGTGAGCGCGTTCGCGATCGACCGAGTGATCATAAAGTCGTAAGGATCCAAGAGAAGAGTGCCCGTGACCCCCTTTGGCGGCGCTCACATCGACGGACCCAGTTAAGCTTAGCGTCCCGCCCGAGATCTCCACCAGGCCGCCGTCGCCCGACTGGCTGCCGCCGCGGGCGCTGATAGTGCCTGACATGCTGGTCGTGTCCTGCGACAAAACCGTCACGACGCCTCCGCCGTCGGCGGTCAGCGAGTCGGCAGTGATCTCCCCCCTGCGCGACGGTCGTGGTATTCGCCAGCGGCTCCCCGCCTACCGACGGGCCGCCTTCAGCGCGCGCCAGAGTGGTTCCGATCGCTGCGATTCCGCCGCCCGAGTCGCCCGACAAATCGACCAAACTCCCGGCGGCGAGCTGGGTCGAATTCCCCAGAACCTCGACGTTGCCGCCACGCTCACCCGTGTTCACCCCCGAGGCATCGAGCGTCCCCGAGACGATTGCGAGACCCGGCTCCGCTGAGACGACGATCTCCCCCGGCTGACTATTCGCGGTTCTCGTACGAGTCACCCCGTTCATGTCGATCGAGCTGCTGACGATCGGCTGCGCGGTACTCGCCGCCAGAAGCACGCTGCCGCCTCTGGCGGATTACGCCGCTGTTGGACACGAGGCTGTCGAGTGGCTGACCCTCGGCGTCGACGAGGCTCGGCGAAATAAAGTTGTCGTCGACCAGCTGAATCAGCGGGTTGCCGTTCGGATCGAGCGTAAAGGCGTCTCCCGAGCCGAGAGCGACGCTGCCAAGTGGTGCTCGGATCACCCCCGTGTTCTCCACCCCGGGGGCAACGAAGGCGAGGAGCCCGCCTTTGGAGACGCTGATGTCGCCGTGGTTCACGATCGTCGCCCCGAGGTTACTCCCCGGGCTGAAGACCAGGTTGCCGCCGGCCATGAAATTCTGGGTCGAGATAGAGTGCGAGCGAGATAGTGATCGCGTACTCCGGGAATAATCTTGTTTGCCGCTATCGTCATACTGGTTGGCAATCCGACATGAAGCTCGCGCCTGCGATGATACGCTGACCGTACAATAGCACGTGCCGGTACCTCTGGATTGTATATCGGAGGAACCGGCCGAGGATGACGCGGCATACGGCTGCGGCACCAGTCGAATTGAGGCGTATTGACCGCCGGCAAATGCACCATCGTGAGATGAACGTTGCTGCCGCTGTGCAACAATTCCGTCCGCAATGAATCGGTGAAACCCTTGATTGCGTGCTTGGCGCCGCAATATGCCGATTGCAGCGGAATCGACCGATGCGCCAGCGCCAAACCAACCTGGATAATGCACCCGCTGTTGCGCGACAGCATGGATTTGAGCGCCGTCATCATGCCCCATACCGCGCCAAGGTAGGTGACCTCGGTGGCGCGCCTGAACTCATCAGGTGTGATCTCTTTAAATCATGTCTGCCATCTAGCAGAGGCGACCTGAAAACCGAAGTGCGCTTTTCGCCCCGCAGATCGTGGCCTGCGCTGGTGAAAATGTTCAAACCCTTATGCGGTACATGGCTAATTTATGCTATGGACATCACGGATCGAAAGATCTAATGCGAATCCCGGGCCAAGTGCCAGGTTGCGAAAAGGCTGTTCGCATTAAGTCAGGGGAGAAAATCATGGCCGTGCGCGCGGCAGGGCAACGCAGGCAGGGGTGCATCGTTCAGAGATCCCGGGCAAAGGCCCCGCAGCTCAAGTCATGGGCCGTGGCGCTTGCTATCGCGGCCGCAGCCGTCCTTGGCGTGGCGCCCGCGTGGGCGCTTCCTCAAGGCGGGGTCGTGCAGGCCGGAGCAGCCAAGATCAAATATCGCGGCCCCACAGTGCTCGACATCGTCCAATCCACGCCCCAAGTGGTCATCAGCTGGTTGAGTTTCTCGATCGGGGCCAACGAGACGGTGAACTTCAGCGGCCCCTCGGCGAGCGCGGCTGCGCTGAACCTGGTAACCGGGACGAATTCCTCATTGATCCGTGGTGAGCTGACGGCCAACGGACAGGTATTTACGGTCAATCTCAGCGGAGTGCTGTACGGAAAGGAGGCCGCGGTGACGGTGGGCGGGCTCGTCACGACCACTGCCACTGGCTTCGAGTCGCAACAGACCCGCGAATCGACTGATCCGGCCCGCCCGGATAATATGTTTCATCCCGTGAGAGGGAATTTTGGCGCGCATGGCGGCTTCGACGAGTGCGCGCTCGACACCAGTATACAATTCTGGTCGCGCGCGCATTCGTCGCTGGTCGGGCTTGGAGCACTGCTCGCGGCCGGGCTTGCGTGGCGCGTGCTTCGCCGTTCTGCATAAAGCGACCGAACAATTTCGCGGGGCGCCGGAAAGTCCTCGCATGCAACGGAAGTTTTAGACGCGTCCATGGACCCTGCGGATTACTCCCATTCCGACGAACATTACGGTGCTTCCAGTGACCGCGCGTCGCGGCCGATTATAGCGATAATCGTGGTAACGGCCGTACTCTACTTTGCCCGGCAAATCTTTCTGCCGTTGGCGATGGCCTCGATGCTGGCGGTGGTGTTCAGTCCGATCGCCGGACGGCTGGAGCGCTTTGTGGGACGATTTATGGGTTCCGCCCTAGTGGTTCTCGCGGGCGTCGCCGCCCTTGCCGGGATGATCTATTTTTTCAGCGTCGAACTGGCATCGGTGGCGGTCGAGGTCTCTGGCTACTCGGACAACATAGCGACGAAACTGAGCGCGCTCGAGAAGAGTACGCCCGCGTGGCTGCATCAGGTGGAACAAGGAATGGAGAACGTTCGGCGCGAATTGCAGTCACGCCAACCGCGCCAGCCCAGGCAGGAAACGCCGCGTACCATACAGACCGTACCGAGCAGCTCGCCGATCAATAGTGTGCTCAAACCTGCCTTACCTCTGCTCGCGGGGATAGCTGAGGGTCTGCTGACCATCGTATTTCTGTTCTTTCTGCTGTACAGCAGGCGGGACCTGCGCGATCGCTTCGTTCGCTTGGCGGTGCGTTCAGAGCTAAGAGTCAGCGCCCAGGCGATGGAGACCGCGGGCTCTACTGTCAGCCGCTACTTACTATTCTTCTCATGTATCAACCTCACCTATGGCATCGCGATCGGTGCGATTCTGTGGCTGATTGGATTGCCCAATCCGGAATTGTGGGGCGCGCTCGGCTTTGTCCTCCGCTTCATCCCATACGTCGGTGCGTTAACCTCGGCGTTGCTGCCGACGGCGGTGGCATTCGCCGTTTTGCCGGGTTGGCAAGGCACCGTGGAAGTACTCACTTCCTTTATTGTACTGGATCAGATCGCGGCTCAGTTCGTCGAACCGTTTTTCGTCGGACATGGTATTGGCATCTCACCGGTGGCACTGCTGATATCCGCCGCTTACTGGGCGTGGCTCTGGGGCCTGCCGGGCCTGGTGCTGGCGACACCGCTGACGGCGTGTATCAAGGTGGCGGGCGATTATATTCCGGCACTCGAATTTTTTTCGATTCTGCTGGGCGAGGACACCGCGCGCGAAAGCCATCACGATTACTATCGCAAGCTGCTCGAGCTCGATAGCCAGGGCGCCGAGGCACTCGCCATACGTTATTGCGACGAACACGGCCTGGAAGCGACCTTGAACAACATCGTCACGCCGGCGGTGATTCTAGCCGGAGCGGAAGCGGCAGAGCATAACATCAGCGAATCGACTAACCAGTTTGTGATCAACGCCGCTCGCGAACTAATTGCGCAACTTGGGAATCGCTTCAGCAAGCCACGTAATCCGCCGCCACTGCGCGTGTTGGGCGTCTGCACTCCCGGCGAAGTGCATAGTTTTGGCCTGCTGATACTGCTGGAGTTGTTGCGTCAGGATGGGATCGCCGCGAGTTTCGTCGGGGAGCAGGTCTCGAAGGATGACGTGTATGCGTTTGCCAATCGATTCGCGCCGGACGTGGTTTGTCTGACGTGTACTTTGGAAGAATGTGTTCCCGAGGCGATTGATGTGGTCGAAAGCCTTAAGCGGGAAAATAAGCAACTGATGATTATCGCGGGCGGCGCTAGTGCGGCAGCGCAAGCCGGCAGATTGCGTTTTGCCGGTTGTGCGGAGGTCTGTTCGAGTGCCAACGAGGGCCAGCGCGCAGTCCGCCGC
>JBOHWJ010000146.1:0-4154 GCA_050736495.1 Binataceae bacterium (SeqCode)
GCTCGACACCAACACATTCGTCAGGCCGCCGTTGGCCCGGATCGTATCGCATACGCGCTGCTCGATGCCCGCCGCCTTGAGTTCGATATTGAGGCCGCATCTACCGTTCACGGCCGCGAAGACTTCATCGAGGGTTGGAATACGCTCGCCGCTGAATTGCTCGCCAAAACGAATCCCGGCGTCCAGCCGCCTAAGGTCGGCGAGCGTCATCGCACTCACCGCCCCGCTGCCGTCGGTGGTGCGGTCGACGGTGCCATCATGGATAACGACCAGGGCGGCATCGCACGAGAGCTGAACGTCGAGCTCGCACATGTCAGCGCCGGCTTCAATGGCAGCATGAAAAGCGGGTACGGTATTTTCCGGGAAGCGGCCGCTGGCTCCGCGATGAGCTATGTTCAGCACGTCCCCCTCATCCCCACGTCACTAAAACAGCAGCGGGAAATCATCGCGACCGTAACTTCATCCCCCCACTCTAACCATGCGGACGCACGTATCGCAATTCGCGCCGTTACGATCTTCAACAGCTTGTGGACGCGAGCGGCACCGCGCGTCCGATATTACGCGTTGGATGCCTGTAGCTGCGACACTCGGCGGATTTTAGCCGAAAGTTATTTGTTCGGACGACTCCACCGAACAGGACGTTCTTTTCGTCTTTTGCGTGCTTTCATGAAAGGGCATGATAAATGGTGGGAATTGCTCAGAAGAGGCATTTTGAAATGAACAACCGTATATACGATCCGCTAGCATACAGCAAATACAAAACCGATATCTATGATCGGCCGCGCAATTCTCATTTCTTCTTCTGGTGCTTCCTGCTGTTCACCTATGTGATTCTGGTCATACCAGCCGTCATATGGCTTTTTCACAAACCCAAAGTAAAACCGGAATACATACCACCGACGCTTAACCCACTCGGAACGGTTTTCTTATGGGCCTGAAGTTCTCACCGTCAAAGACGGCAAGCTCTGTTGATGGAGCGAAAGCGAGATAGAAACTCTCTTTTACAGATTGACAGAAGAACATCATACCTTGACTTGGTACTCACCGCGAAACGGGGAAGCATCCTGGATGAGACCGTTCGGGCGTGGCGAACAAATTGGCGCGTTTAATCTTGCATAAATTACGCAACTAAAAGTCTTTCTAATTTCCGGTCGTAAGTGGTCCCTTCGTGCGGCTTGAATTGGACGTTCGCTTTCGCGGGTCATGCTATAGAAGGAAGCGGGAAGGACAATCCTGCGGCTTTCTTACGCCCGCTTGATCGCAGTTTGATGAAATATGCGGGCTGCCGCGCGCGCGGGATATTGCGCGCCGGACACGGGCGCCTCATGGGTTTAAACGGAGATGATGGAACCACGCCAGCGCGAAGCTCAGGCATATACAAAGGTAGTGCTGCGAACGCCCGCCGCAATGGCTGACGACGCCGCCGCGATCATGGTTGAGCATGGCGCGCTCGGATGTGCGGTGGCCGAAGGCGTTTCTGGCCGCACCGGAATCGCGCGGCGGAAATTCGTCCGCCTAGAGGCCTACTTCGACGGCCCCACCATCGCGGCGCGCATGCGCATCAGGCGGGCGGCCGCTGCCGTCGCCGCGCTCACCGGCGAGCTCACGCCGAGAGTCAGCCGTATCGTCGATCCGGGGTGGGCCACGCGATGGCAATCGCGTTTTCGCCCGTTTCGCGTCGGACGCCACTTCGTTATCGTCCCACCATGGGAAAGGGCTGATTCGTCGGACGGGCGTATCCCGATCGTAATCCAGCCGGGGCAGGCGTTCGGGACCGGCCATCATGGTTCGACCTGCGGTGTCCTGTGCGCACTCGAAGACCTATGCGAGCGCGGTAACGTAAAACGCGCGCTGGACGTCGGCACCGGCTCGGGAATTCTGGCGTTCGCAATGCTGAAACTGGACGTAAAGGAGGTCGTCGCGATCGACGTCGACGCGATCGCGCTGGCCAATGCGCGTGAGAACGCCGCGCTCAACCGGCTCGGCGGTCGCGTGCGCTTCTCGACCACGCCACTGGCGGCGGTACGCGGTCAATTCGACCTCATCGCCGCCAACATCTTGACCTCGACGCTGATAACGCTCGCCCCGCAACTCAAGCCGCGCGTCAGACACGGCGGACGGCTGATACTCGCCGGAGTCCTCGCGCGCGAAGCCAATCTCGTGCTGGCGCATTTCCGCCCTGAGTTGAAGCTCGCCGGCGATCACACCGATCGTGGATGGACGGCGCTCACGCTCACGCCATGAACTACTTCATGATAAACCTTGCAAAATGAATTCCGAAACGACTAATCGTGCACCGCGTTTCGTGATCGCGCGGGGCGCCCTTCACGACGGCTTCGCCGAGGTCGACGGTGCCGAGTTGCATCATATGCGCGACGTAACTCGAGTGGCGCCGGGCGCGGAGGTCGCGCTGCTCGCCGCCGACGGCCTCGCATATTGGGGCCGCCTCGTACGCTACGAACCCGGCCATGCTCTGATCGAAATTCGCGGCCAGGCGGATCGTGAGGCAAGCAGCGCCATTCTTATCCTCGCACCCGCCATCATCAAGGGTCCACGCATGGATTTCATGGTCGAGAAGGCCGCCGAACTGGGCGTGGCCGAGCTATGGCCGCTGGTGTGCACGCGCGGGGTGGTACGCGCGCCCGGTGCGGAGCGTATGCGGCGCTGGCGCCGGCTGGCGTTCGCCGCTGCCAAGCAATCGCTCGCGGCGCGTGCGATGATGGTCGGGGAACCATTGACGATTGCCGAACTCGGACAAAAAGTGGCAAAAGAAACGCTCGCGTTAGTGTGCGCGGCGGGCGCGGAACCGTTCGCCGCCATGATTCGGAGCGCCCGCCCGCGCGCTATTCTCATCGCTTGCGGGCCTGAGGGCGATTTCGACCCGGCCGAGTATGCGGCGCTGAAGGCGGCGGGATTCGCAGCGGCGGGGCTCGGCCCTAATCGCCTGCGCAGCGAGACTGCGGCGCTGGCGGCGCTGAGCGTAACGATCGGCGCACTGTATGAATTGACAGGGGAAACTAAAACGTGGCTCATAAGTTCGCCTTTGTGATGGACGCGTTGGAGGGGATGCTCCCAAACAAGGACACAACCTTCACTTTCATGCTCGAGTCGCTCGTGCGCGGCCACGAGGTCTTTCATCTTGGCCTACCCGACCTTTACGCCACCGGCCACCAGGCCTTCGGCCGGGCGCGGCGATGCGTGGTGATGCGCTCGGCGCCGTACTATCGCTTTCTCGATGAAGGCGCCGATTATCCGCTCGAGGCGTTCGATGCCATTTTCATGCGCAAGGATCCGCCCGCCGACGCGGTCTATCTTTACGCCACCATGCTGCTAAGTCTCGCCGACAGCCGCCACACCTTCGTGCTCAACGCGCCGGCCGGTCTGCGCGAGGCCAACGAAAAGCTCTACGCACTCAATTTCCCCGGCGCGATTCCGCCAACCCTGGTGACCTATGAAATCGCGCGGCTGAAGAAATTCATGGCCTCGCAAGGCGGCGAGATGATCGTCAAACCGCTCGACGGGCACGGCGGGGAAAGCGTCTTCCTCGCGCGCACCGATGACCGCAACTTGAACGCGATTCTCGAAGCGGTCACTTGTTTTGAGTCGCGCCCTATCATGGCGCAGCGTTATGTTCCCGAGATCCGCAACGGCGACAAGCGCCTCATCGTGCTCGACGGTGAGCCGCTCGGATGTATGCTGAGGGTGCCGCGCGACGACGAGCATCGCGGCAATATCCACGTCGGCGGCAATTGCGTAAAGGCCGCGATGACGGCGCGCGACCGTGAAATCTGCCGTATGCTGAGCCCGCGGCTGCATCGCGACGGTCTCTATTTCGTCGGCCTCGATATCATCGGCGACTACCTGACCGAAGTGAACGTGACAAGTCCGACCGGAATCCAGGAAATCGACTCACTAGACGGCGTCAATCTCGAAGCGCGGGTGATCGATTTCGTCGAGGCGCGTACCGCCGCGTTGCCCGGCCGCTGAAATAGCGTCTCGGTTCGCGGCAGTCGGCGAATTATAGGGACATTCTTGCAACGGGCGCGCGGGACAGGTAGCAATGGAAGGCTGTGTGGGATTGTCTTATCGGCACTGCGTCCCGCCTGCGGTGGGCAGGTAGCTCAGTCGGTAGAGCAGAAGACTGAAAATCTTCG
>JBOHWJ010000147.1:0-4567 GCA_050736495.1 Binataceae bacterium (SeqCode)
ACATTACACCGCGGGAAACCGCTACAGTTTCATGCGTGCCGCGTCGATCAGATTGTGAATATAGCCGCCACGCTTGACCGCCGCCTGCGTCACGATCGGAATCGACGATTCGGGCTTGCCATCGATCATCACGGTCAACTCGCCGACCTTGGCGCCCTTCGCCAGCGGCGCGGTCAGTGGCTTTGACGCCATCGTCGCGGCGAGCTTGATTTTGTTTTCCTGGCCGCGGCCGATGGTGAAGTAGGAATTGCCGCCCTCGGGTGCGACCGCCACTTCTTCGATATCGCCCTGGTAGACGCGAACCGTGGCCGGCACCACCTTGTGCCAGTCGGGGCTTACGGTTTCGAAGGTCCTGAAGGCCCAGTCAATCAGTTTTTCGGTTTCGGTGCGCCGTTTCTCTGAGCTCGGCGTACCCAACACCGCTGAGACCAGTTGCAGATCGTTGGTATGGGCGGATGCAACCAGGTGATAGCCCGCTTCTTCGACGTGCCCGGTTTTGAGCCCGTTCACGCGCGAATCGTAGAAGAGCAGGGTGTTGAAATTGCGCTGGGAGATTTTGTCGAAGGTGAATTCCTTGGTGCCGGTGTATTGGGTGGCGTTGGGAAAAGCTTCCAGCACTGCGCGGCCGAGTTTCACCATGTCGGCGGCGGTGGTGTATTCATCGGGCGATGGCAGGCCGTCAGGGTTGACGAAATGCGTTTCGGTCATGCCCAGTATGGCTGCCTGCTTGTTCATCTCCACGGCGAAAGCGTCGGTGCTGCCGGCCTGGTATTCCGCCAGCGCGACCGCGGCGTCGTTGCCCGATGACACCATCAAGCCGTAAAGCAGGTCGCGCACCGGAACCTTCTGGCCGACCTGCAAAAACATCCGCGACACGCTCGAGTTCAGCGACAGCCGCCATGCCGCCTCGCTGATTGGCACGTCGGTCTCGAGCGTAATGCGGCCGGTGTGGATAGCGCTCATTGTCAGGTAGAAGGTCATCAGTTTGGCGAGGCTCGCGGGCTGCATCTTCTCGTGCTGATTGTACGCATAGAGAATGGTGCCGCTGCGCGCCGCCATTAATTCGGCTGCGCGCGCGTCGAGCGCGAACGGCGCTGGACGATTGCCCAAGACCGCGATCGAGCTCAGCGGCACCGCCTGCGGCGCGGTCCGGCCATGATGTGTTTCGGTGCGCCGTCCATGCGCCGCGGCGAACGCCGGCGCCACCTGCGCCATCAGAAGAGCAAGGGTGATTGCGACGATTCGCCTGGTAGCTTTACGCGAAACATTCATCATCCACTCCACGCCACGGTCCACCTTCCACTTACGCACGGTTCCCCTTCGATGCGAGAGTACGGTCTTGGCGCCGAGCGGGCAAGTTTTGCGGTGCTGATCGCGAGCGTGCCTCCGTGCACGGGCGTCGCGCACATCCGCTCGCCCGCGGCTTCGGCCCGCACCGCCCTGGCTCGGCGCGTGGCCTGGTCCGCACCCGTGTCCGATATCGGCATACCACGGCGTCAGCGGCGTGCCGCCTTGCGGAGCATGTTTCCTTTAGGCGGGATTCCAACTAAACATTTCAAAGCCATATGGACTTATCAATCGTTTTTCCGGTGATTAACGAGCGCGAGAATCTATGTGAGCTGATTCCGCGCATGCACGCGCTGATGGAACGCGAGCGCATCAGCTTCGAGGTGGTAGTTGTCGACGGCGGTTCAACCGACGGCACGCGCGAGGCGGCGGCCGAAATGGGCGCCCGCGTGGTGCGCGAGCGGCGGCGCGGCTATGCCGGCGCGATCGAAACCGGTTTCGCCGAGGCTCGCGGCGATTACATTCTTACGCTCGACGCCGACCTCTCGCATGATCCCGACTTCGTCGCCAAGCTGTGGCGCGCACGCCAGCAGGGCGACATCATTATCGCCTCGCGCTACATCCATGGCGGCGCCGCCTATGCGCCCTTTTTTCGCCGGTTTCTGAGCGTCGTGCTGAACGTCGCGATGCGGTGGTCGTTGTCGATGCCGGTGCGTGATATGTCGAGCGGCTTTCGCCTCTACCGGCGCCAGGCGGTCGAGGGGCTCAAACTGGAGAGTCATAATTTCGAGGTGGGCGAAGAGATCCTGGTCAAGGCCTACGCCGAGGGCTTCAACGTCTTTGAAGTGCCGTTTACCTACTTCCCACGCGTCAGCGGCAGCTCCCATGCGCGGGTGGTGCGCTTTGGCATCGACCTGACGCGTGCCGCGATCAAGCTTTGGAAGCTGCGCAATTCGGTGGCGTCGGCCGACTACGACGACCGCGCATTCTACAGCGTCATCCCGGTGCAGCGTTACTGGCAGCGCCGTCGCCATCAGATCGTGACCTTCTGGGCGCGCGGCGCCAGCCGCGTGCTGGATATCGGATGCGGCTCGAGCATCATCATCCAGAGCCTCAACAACGCCATCGGGATGGACATCAACATGGCCAAGATGCGGTTTCTGCGCCGCTACGGAATTCCGCTGACGCGCGCTTCCGCCTTTGCCTTGCCGTTCAAGGATGGCATCTTCGACTGCGTGATAAGCTCGGAGGTGATCGAGCACATCCGCTACGACGAAGTGCTGTTTACCGAAATCTCGCGGGTCCTCAGGACCGGCGGCACGCTGGTGATTGGCACGCCGGATTATGCGACGCGCGCATGGCGCGTGATCGAACCAATTTACGGCTTCGTGCTGAGCGGCGGCTACCACGAAGAGCATATCACCCACTACACGCGCCAACGTCTCACCGATATATTGATGCGCAATGGCTTTTCCGTCGAAGAAACGGCCTATATCGCCGGCGGTGAAATGATCATGCGCTGCCGTAAGGCGGCCCAAGCCGCGGCCGCGTGCGTGGCGACACCGGCGGGCGCGGTCAGCGCGGCCTGAACTGCAAGAGAGGAGAATCCCCGATGCCCGAAATGCTGATTGGCGACGTAAACCTCCATTACGAAATTCACGGCAGCGGTGACCCGCTCCTCATGATCATGGGGCTGGGGTCGAGTTCGGCCTCATGGCATCCGCAACTCATCGCGGACCTGGCGCGTGACTTCCGAGTCATCGTTTACGACAATCGTGGTACCGGGCAAAGCGACAAGCCCGACATTCCGTACTCGCTCCAGATGTTCATGAACGACGCGGCCGGCCTGCTCGACGCACTGAAGATCGAGCGCGTGCATGCCTTTGGCGTCTCGATGGGCGGGATGATCGCGCAGGAATTCGCGCTCAATCACGGCGCGCGGCTGAAGACGCTGACGCTCGGATGCACCACGGCGGGCGGTAAGCATGCGGTGGCGCCGCCACCCGAATCGATGAAGCTCTTGAGCGCACCGCGCGACGGTCTTTCCGATGCGGACCTGATACGGCGTTCGTGGCAGCTCGGTTATACGCAGGCGTACATGCACAACCATCGCGACGAACTCGAAGCGTCGATCCCGCGCATCCTCGCCCATCCGACGCCGGCGTTTGCCTACAAGCGCCATCTCGAGGCGACCTACACCCTCAAGACCTACGACCGGCTGCCGCGGATCACGACGCCGACGCTGGTCATCACGGGCGTGCAGGACGCGTTGATTCCAGCGCGCAACGCGGAGATAATCGCGGAGCGGATTCCAGGCGCGAAGTTACATTTGATCGCGGACGCTGGTCATGCGTTTTTCAACCAGGCGCGCGCCGAATTTCTTGAGGTCTTCGTACCCTTCGTGGAGGCTCACCCGATCGGCGCATAGCCTGGACATGTCTCGGGTCGCGGCCTTTGACACGGGAATGGAGGGATATCTCTACTGATTCCCCGCCCCGAGAAGCGAGCTTCGCGAGAATGCGCAAACCGCGCGCCGATGCGTGCGAATAAATCGGAATACGATTATGTTGCCGCGACTCGAAGACCTGGAACAGGCCGCGCGGCTGGTCGCATCGGTAATGCGGCCGACGCCGGAAATATGCTGGCCGGCGCTGGGGGCGCGATGCGGCGCCGAGGTCTGGGTCAAGCACGAGAACCATTCACCGATAGGCGCGTTCAAAATCCGTGGCGGCCTGGCCTATATCGACGATCTGCTGCGGCAGGGGCCGGCGCCCGCGGGCATTATCGCGGCGACGCGCGGCAACCATGGCCAGAGTATCGCCTATGCGGCGCGGCGCTTCGGATTGCGCGCCACCGTCGTGGTGCCGCACGGCAACAGCGTCGAGAAGAACGCCGCGATGCGCGCCTTCGGCGCCGAACTGATCGAACACGGACGCGATTTTCAGGACGCGCAGGAATATGCGGCCGGGCTGGCGCACGAACGAAAGCTGGTCGCGGTGCCCTCCTATCATGAAACGCTGGTGAGAGGTGTGGCGACCTACAGCCTCGAGTTCCTGCGCGCGGTCCGCGATCTCCACACCGTATACGTGCCCATAGGCCTTGGCTCCGGGATTTCGGGGATGATCGCGTCGCGCGAGGCGTTGCGTTTGACCACGCGCATCGTTGGCGTGGTCGCGGAAGGCGCGCCCGCCTATGCGCTTTCGTTCGCCGCGCGCAAGCCGGTCGCGACTGAATCGGCCAACACTATCGCCGACGGCGTCGCCTGCCGCGTGCCCGATGC
>JBOHWJ010000148.1:0-3337 GCA_050736495.1 Binataceae bacterium (SeqCode)
AGCTGGAGCGGGACTGAGTTCGATCAAGACCGCGCCGTGGTCAATCATCTGACCTGCGCGGGCATGGATCTTCTTCACCAGGGCAGGGCTCTCGGCGCTCAGGGTGGTTTCCATCTTCATCGCTTCGAGCACGATCAGCGGTTCTCCGGCGGCGACCTGCTGGCCTTCGCTCACCAGCACCTTCAGCACCTTACCTGGCATCGGCGCGGTCACCTCGGGCGTCGTCAGGCCGTGCGCGCCGCGGCCGCGGCGCGCCTCGACCTCGACCAGTTCGTACGCGAGCGGCCCCGCCGCGACCATAATCGCACGGCGATTGCGCGCGCCAAAAACGCGTACTCGCCGGGAGCCGCGCGAGAACAACGCACTGCCGTCGGGCATCGCCGTGACTTCAACGGTAATCTCTTCGCCGTCGATCCGTGCGCGCACTGACGTGCCTTCGCGCGCGAGAATTTCGACGTCGAATTCACGGCTGTCGTCCGTCCGCTTAAGCTTCACCGTTTGCTCCACAATTCAAATCCGCCAAACGCGCTCCATGGCGATTGCGACACTGTCATCGCCACGCCCGGCGGACGCGCGCCGTCAGTGCCGGGGCCACGCGCGCTTGCTCCGTTGGAGCCGAACGCGCCCCGCGCCACCATCGCCGCCGCGACCAGCACTTCACTGAGATGCTCGTCGCCGGGACGCCATCGCGGAAAGAACTCCGGGATGAAGCGCGTCGACAAATCGGCGCGCGCAAACGGCTCGCTGGCGACGATATCGCGCAAGAAAGCCGCAGTCGTGCGCACTCCCAGCAATGAGAACTCGTCAAGCGCCGCCACCATGCGGTGGCGCGCCTGCTCGCGATTCGCTCCGAAACAGATGAGTTTCGCAACCAGGCTGTCATAGAAGGGTGAGACTTCAACCCCGGGCCCCAGGTACGTGTCGACGCGTACGCCGGGCCCGGCGGGCAGATTCACCGAGAGTACGCGGCCAGTCGCGGGACGAAAGTCATGTCCGGCGTCCTCGGCATTGATGCGGCATTCGATCGCCGCTCCACGCGGCGTGTCCGGCGCTGCCACGCGTTCACCCGCCGCGACGTTGAGTTGATCGCATACGAGGTCGCGGCCGAAACGCATTTCGGTCACCGGATGCTCGACCTGGAGGCGTGCGTTGACTTCGAGGAAGTAAAAGTCGTCTCCATCGACAAGAAATTCCGCCGTCCCGGCGTTGCTGTAGCCGGCCGCGCGCGCGAGTCTGAGCGCCGCCTCGATCATCCGCGCACGCATCCGTTCGGCGAGTCCGGGCGCAGGCGATTCCTCGATAACTTTCTGATGGCGCCGCTGGATGGAACAATCGCGCTCGCCCAGCGCCACCACCGCGCCATGATGGTCGCCGAGAAGTTGTACTTCGACATGGCGCGGGCGGGCAAGATACTTTTCCAGGAAGACGCGGCCGTCGCCAAAGGCGGCTTGGGCTTCACCCGCCGCCGCCTCCAGCGCGGCTTCGAGATTTTTTTCATGGTCGACGACACGCATCCCGCGGCCGCCGCCGCCGCCCGCGGCCTTGACCAGGATCGGCAAGCCAGCTTCGGCGGCGAAACGCAGCGCTGAAGCGAGATCGCCGGCGTCGACGCCCGGCACCACTGGCACGCCCGCTTCGCGCGCCAGCCTGCGCGCCGCAATTTTGTCGCCCAACACCGCCATCACGCCGGCCGATGGCCCGACGAAAACCATCCCGTTTTCCTCCACGGCGCGCGCGAACTCGGGCCGCTCCGAGAGAAAGCCGTAACCGGGATGAATCGCGTCGGCGCCGGTGTTCTTCGCCGCCTCGATTATGGCGCCAATGTTCAGATAACTCTGTGCCGCCTCGGCCGGTCCGATCGGCCGCGCCTCGTCGGCCGCGGCGACATGCGCCATCGTGGCGTCAGCCGCGGAATAGACCGCGACGGTGCGGATACCCATCGTTCGGGCGCCGCGGATCACTCTCAGTGCGATTTCGCCACGGTTGGCGACCAGCAGCTTCTTTATCGGTCTCGCCTTCATACTGCTGTGGAGCCTACCACACGAGTTGCACCGGGCAATTGCGCGCGCAACGCGCCGTGCCGATTGCAACCGGAACCGCCTTCGACTAATGCCGTGCAGGTGTAACTCATCAGGCAACACCACGGGAGAGCAATGGGCAACTACTTCGAGGATTTCATCCCCGGCCAGACCTTCAAGCATTGGCCCGGCCGAACCATCACGGATTTCGACAACACCTGGTTCACGTTGATGACGCTCAACAGCAATCCGCTGCACTTCGACGCTGCCTTCGCCGCCCGGAGCCAGCATGGCAAGTGCCTCGTCAACGGGTTGCTCGTGATCGCGCTGGTCACCGGCATGAGCGTCAAGGACATCAGCGAGAATGCCATCGCCAATCTCGAGTACGAGTCGATTCGCCACCTTGCGCCGAGCTTCAACGGCGACACGCTCTATGCCGAGACCACCGTGGTGGAGGTCACGCCGTCGAAGACCAAATCCGATCGCGGCGTGGTCTACGTCGAGACTCATGGGCTCAACCAGAACGGTGAGCGGGTCCTGGTGCTGCGGCGCAAGGTGCTGATACCGCGCCGCCCGAAATAGCGAAGCGGCTCTCTCCCAGGGGGTTCAGCGATTCGCTGGCGGAGCGGCGATTGCCGCACGCCGCTTCCCGAGCCGTCGCGCGGACGGCGAGCCGACGCTCGTAAACCGCTTTGCCGCTCCGCCAGCAGCCGCTCACGGGCGCGTTCGGAACCGCTTCGGGGCGGCTGCATAAAAATATTTTCGTGCGGAGCGGAAAAAAGATTGCTTGAGTCGGAGAATTCATTATTTTGTTCCTGTACCCGGAAGCTGCGCCTGGACCAACCGGACGCGAACAGGCAAGGAAAAATTCCGCATGAAGGAGCTCTAGCTTACGAAATGGAACAGTCATTCGCCGTTCGCACTGTCTATGACTTTCCCGTCGCCGGACATCTGTGCAGCGACGGAACGGTGCACTACGTGAAGCTGGTGCGTCGCCCCGGCACCTCGCAACCGCAAGGCGTATGCCACCAATGCCAAACCGCCTTTCAGTACCGTAAACCGCAAAGGTCGAGAGTACGTCATTACGGCGGCGACGGCGCCAGTCACTTTTAGATTTCCGCCGTCCGCGGAGCGGCCCTCCACGGACCTTTAGAATCTCCGAGCAAAAATAAGCCGAGACAAACGATGCGGGCCTCCGTTCGTATCGAGGCCCGTGTCGCGTCTGTCGCCGGCGCGGCCAGCCTTGCAAATGCATCGCCGTATCATGGACCGGAGGCCGAATTCGTGCCTTGTGCGGCGGGTGTTTCACGCACCAACAG
>JBOHWJ010000149.1:0-3222 GCA_050736495.1 Binataceae bacterium (SeqCode)
AAGCCGACTACATCGACCACAAGGGTTCCTACGAACCCAAGCCTCGCCTGCGTGACATGGACGTCCAAGGCATCGACCAGGTGATGATCATCCCCACCGACATCGATACTTACCCTTGGATTCAGAGCGCGACAGGCGCCAGGGCGATGTGTAAAGCCTACAATGACTGGGCTTACGAATATTGCCAAGAGAACCCGGAGCGGATTTACTTCGCCGCTCTCCTGCCCATGCAGGACCCGAAGTTCGCTGTCCAGGAACTTTATCGCGTGGCGGGAAAGGGTTGCCGCGTCGGCCTCATCCGTCCGATCGACGCGATGGGTAACTACCCGATTCAGCCCAAGTACTCGCGTTTGTGGCATGCGATGGAAGAGACCGGTGTGGTCTATGGGATGCACCCCTTCCCGGCAATCGGTGCGATCAAACCGCCCGGCTATACCGAACAGTATTCCGGTGCGGAGTTGATCGCGCTCTCGGCCACTTCGTCGGGCCTGCCTCACTCCTTTCTGACCAATGTCCAGAATTTCCAGTCCGAGGCGTCACTGTGGGTCACGATGGTGTTGATGTCCGGCTTTTTTGAGCGATACCCAAAGATCAGGGCGGCGGTGTTTGAAGCTTCATCGACCTGGCTGAGCTTTCTCGTGGATGAATGCGATAAGGCCTATCGGCTCTACCGCAATGATCGCCGGATGGCGCCCCTGAAGCGCTTGCCCAGCGAAACCTTCTTCGAGCATTGCGTTACCGGCTTCGAAGGCGACGAGGCTCCGCCGTCGCGTCTTCCTGAGTTCTACGAGAACATTCTCGCCTGGTCTTCGGACGTCTACCACCACGACGGCGATGACACCTGGCGCGCGATGGAGACCATGCGGAACTGCGAACTGCCGGAGCCCTATCAGGCCAAGTTTCTCGGCGACAACGCCCGCCGTCTGTACAAAATCGACGCGCCGAAAAAATTCATTCGCGACCGCGTCACTGAGATCGAGCGCCCCGGCTGGTGGCCAACGGAGGAAGAGATTAATGAGTCGCTCAAGCCCGAATCCGCCATCCGCCAACACTGAGGCCGCGCATTGGTGATTGCCGTCTAATCCAACGGAGAGAAGTCCTCATGACCAGTAAGCGATTTGCGGTGTTCGACTCCGACTCCCACGTGGTTGAGCCGCCGGAGTTGTGGACGAAGTACCTGGAACCCGAATACCGCATTCTGGGCAAACATGCCCTGTGGCGAGAAGAAGGCAAGACCAATTCCTATCTGAAAGTTAACGGCAAGATGTTTCGGGACACCATGAACTCCAACATCCCGCGCCACGCCATCTGGCGGCCCGGGATGACCTGGGACAAGGTGGGCGAACTGGACCCGAAACATCGTCACCCCATGACCGAGGGCGCTTCCGATCCGCAAGCCCGCCTCCGCGATATGGACGCCATGGGCGCCGACCAGGCCTTCCTCTATCCCACTTGGTTCGCCGAAGGATTCCATCTAGTCGAAGATCCTGACGTGGCTCACGCGCTGGCCCGTGCCTACAACGACTGGGTTGCCGACTTCTGCAAAGCGGCGCCGCAACGGCTCTTCGCCGCGGCGATGATTCCGCTGCAGAACATGGACTATGCGATTGAAGAGCTGCGCCGAATTTCCCGTATCCCATGCTTCCGTGGCGCCTTTATCCGACCAATGTTTATCGAAGGGCACTACTTCACCCATCCTTACTACGATCCGCTGTGGGCGGAGCTCGAGAGCCTCGGCATAACGGCCGCAGTGCATCCGACGGCGGGTTTGTGGAACCCGGAATGGACCTCGCACGGCCCGTTTTGCGAGAAAATTAAGGGCCGGGTCAATCAGCATCCGTTGATTCCGGTTGCCGGCGGCGGGCCCTCGGCCGGCGGCGGAACCGGCAGAAATTTCGCGTTCTCGGCATCGCCGCCTGTGGGGCACCCCATCGCGCCGATCCTCTCATACTGGCTGGACAATCATATGTTCGTCGCGTCCACCTTGATCGGCTTCACTGTGATGCAGCGGTATCCGAAGATGAGGGTGGTGGTCGCACACGGCAAGGCTTCGTGGATGGAAGAGGTGCTGGAGAAGATGGAAGCCTCCCCTCGTGTCATTCCGCTGCTGCACCACTATCCGGTCCGTACTGACACCGAGGAAATGTGGGAGCAAGGCCGCGTGATGCTGGGCTTTGACGCGGAGGAGCGGCTGATCCAGAAGCTGCCGGAGGATTTTGCGGAAAAGATCGTCTGGGGCTCACGCTATCCGCATCACGACACCACCAGCGCGTTGGACGCGATCGCGGCACTGACTCAGGCGCGTGTCGCGGAGTCCACCATCGCTCGCATGCTGGGCGGTAATGCGGCCGATCAGTTCGGGGTTAAATTGGCGCAAAAGACCGCCTGACCTCGGCGACCTCAACATATCGCCTGCGGATTTTTGGTCCTGGGGTCAACTATGCGCGGTGGACTTTCCTGCGCTGCGTGTAGTCGCGCAAGCCAGGCCGGACCGCGAGGGGTGCGATTGCGAACTTCGCGTTCATCTCAACGGGGTCTCGTGATAGTGCGCCGTTTCGGTCTCATCGCACTCGTGCTCGGGATGCTCTGCGCCGCCCTACCCGCCCGCGCGCAATACCCGTGGATGCGGCTGCCACCGACACCCACATTGCCCAAGGCCGAGCACACCGGCACCGCTCCGGTCAACGGCATCCGCTTATGGTACGCGACGTTCGGCCATGGCGATCCGGTGATCCTGTTACACGGCGGCCTCGCCAACTCGAATTATTGGGGCTTGCAAGTTCCCGCGCTCGCACGCCGTTACGAAGTCATCGTCGTCGATAGCCGTGGTCATGGACGCAGCACACGCACCGATGCACCGATTACGTACGACCTGATGTCGTCCGACGTGCTCGGGCTAATGGACTATCTGCAAATTCGCCAAGCCGCGATGGTCGGTTGGAGCGACGGCGCGATCATCGGGCTGGACCTTGCGATCCATCATCCTGACCGCCTGACGGGACTGTTCGCGTTTGCCGCAAATTCAGATCCTTCCGGCGTCAAGGATGTGGGCAAGAGCCCCGTTTTCACCGCCTTCATCGCGCGCACGTCGCGTGAATACCGGCAGCTCTCGCCCACGCCTGCGCAGTTCAAGGCGTTCCTCGCCAATATCACCAACATGTGGGCAAGCGAGCCGCATTTCACTGACGCTCAACTGCGCCACATCAAGGTCCCAACCTGGAT
>JBOHWJ010000150.1:0-2930 GCA_050736495.1 Binataceae bacterium (SeqCode)
GGTTTGTTACGCTTGTTTAGGCCCGGACTCTCGCCTCAAAACCATCATTAGAGCCACACCAATGATGAAGGAGACTCGACCACGGTTGACCGTTGAAGTCTCAAAATATAACGTGCGGGCACGCTTCGAATGCCGGGCAGGTAGGATTCCGGCTGTTAAGTCTGCGAACTCAGTGAGGGAACACTTCGAAATCAGGATGTGACCTGTTCGATAGAAATTCATCCGGGATACCCTGCGGATATGGTCGCCAATATTCTGCCGCCACGCAGTTACAATCCGCCCGCTCTTAGAGCGTGGTTCGAGATAGAGGCGTCCGATGGCATGCGGCACCGACAAGCGGCGGAGAGGGAGATGCGGCGTGGCCAGTTTGCCCTTCTGAAATCCAAAATAGCCGAGGAGTAGGCGTCATATAGGCATCGTAAGTGAACGCGGATTCTTCCCGTCAGGGCCGCCTTAACGATTCCCCCCAGGGGAGAACAAACCGGAGAAGTCGAATGGTGGACGAATCGGCATTCCTGTCACGGGCTCGAACCTGGAACGCCTTTTACGCCGAACCGCCGGTCGCCGAGTTTCGCCGGCGGCTTTATTTGGAGGCTTTCGGCGAAGAATATCCGGCAGAGGAGACGACCGACGGTTACATAACGCGCAGCGAACTTCGTGAGATGGCCAAGGCGCTGCGCGTTGGCCCAGGCCAGAAAATTGCCGATCTCGGATGCGGCCGTGGCGGACCCGGACAGTGGATCGCGCGCGCCACCGGCGCAGCTCTCGTTGGCATCGACTTTTCCGACGTCGCGCTGGAACAGGCGCGCGCGCGGGCGCGCCAGTTCGGCATCAGCGGTACCGTCTCATACAAAACAGCGATGTTCGACATGACCGGCCTCGACGCTGCGAGCGTCGACGGCGTGATTAGCATTGACGTGATATGGGCAATCCCCGACAAGCGCGCCGGCTTTGTCGAAACCGCCCGCATCCTAAAGCCCGGTGCGAGGTTCGTCTTCGCTGACTGGGAGCGCGACCTCTCCCCGCCCGGCTACCCTCCACCAGTCAACAATCATCGACCGCTACTCGCGGCGGCCGGGTTCGAGGTTGAACTGCATCAATTTGGGCCGCACGCGGACTCCCTGCGCCGTGCGTTTTACGAGAAAATGCTTGCACGGCAGGCGGAACTAATGCTCGACCTGGACGAAAAGACTGCTCAATCGAATCTGCGTGAAGCCAGAGCCTGGCTGGGACTGCTCGACGGCGTTGATTATATGGAGCACAGCCGACGGGTGCTGGTTGCGGCCCGCAAGCTCTAAGCAAAGTGAGCCGGGAGGTACCGCAGATGATTCAGCCGCTCTCGAAGTTGGCGATCTCTACCGTCTTGTAGCCCACCCAGTTGGATAAAGGCTGACGGTCGTCCCCGACGGTTATCCAACTGTCTTCGTCGTTGGCGCTGCTCAGGATCACCCTCTTTCAAGAGTCTTCTAGTCACTTTCCGAAGCCAGTGTTGTGTCTATCGAACCCGCTGCCCGTGCCGAAAGCATCGCCCATCCGCCCAACGGCGGCGCGGTCGCGAAGCCTCTCGTAAAATATCCGCTGATTAAGCGAATTTCCGATGCGTGGAAACGAGAACTTCCCTGGCAAAGAGAGGTTGCGTGAACAACTGGAAAACCTATCTGCAGATCGCAATCTCGTTGTTTGTGATCGCCGATCCGATCGGTGCGATTCCGATTTTCATAACCCTCACCGAACGCCACAGCGAAAAGGATCGAAAACGGATTGCATCGGTCGCGGCTTCGAGCGTCGCGCTGGTCCTGATCGCGTCGTTATTCCTGGGGCAGCCGCTGCTTCAATTCTTCGGAATCAATATAGCGTCGTTCCGTGTGGCCGGTGGAATCCTTATCATGATTATGGCCATCGCCATGCTTCAGGCGCGCCACAGCCGGGCGCACCATGCTCCGGAAGAAGCCGAAGAGGCCGTAACCAAGGAGGATGCCGCGGTAGTGCCATTGGCCATACCATTAATAGCGGGGCCAGGCGCCATCAGCACGATCATCATATACGCTCATCAAGCGATAACCTGGCTTGATACGATTGCGCTCGTGATCATAAGTCTGGTTGTTGCCACGTCTGTGTGGAGTGCCTTACGGCTGGCGGATCCAATCAGAAGGCTGTTGGGTACGACCGGGATCAACGTTGTGACTCGTTTGCTCGGTCTGATTCTGGCCGCCGTCGCGGTGGAATTCATTGCAACCGGGTTGGCACAGCTCCTACCCGGACTTGCGGGGCAAGTTTTGACCGCGCCCAAATAACGCACTGTCTCCGTAGGAAGTGTCGCCTGGAAAGATTGAAACTTGGCTGAACTCACCTTTCAACTCAAGCCGGCCCCGCCATTTCGGCTGGACATGACGGCTTGGGCTTTACGCCGGCGGCAGGAGAACCAAATCGACCTCTGGGATGGCCGATTCTACCGCCGCCTATTCTTCGTGACGCAAGTACCAATACTGGTTTCAGTGAGACAAATTGGCCCGGTCGATAAACCCCGACTTGAGATTACCGCTGTGTCAAAGCAGTCCATGGGTAAACACAAAGACGCGCTCGCGGCCGTATTGGAAAGAACGCTTGGGCTCCGAACCGACCTCAGGCTCTTTTATGAGCTTGCCGCGCCACATCCTAAAATCGGAGCTCTTGTGCGCCGCTTCGTTGGATTTCGGCCGCCACGCTTCCCAACTGTCTTCGAGGCACTCGCCAACGCCATCGCCTGCCAGCAGCTCAGCCTGACGGTCGGGATAATCTTATTGAACCGGCTCGCTCGTGCTCACGAACGCGGCTCTGCAACTGGCTTCCAGACGCCGCTCGCGTTTCCGTCGCCCGAGCAAGTCGCGAAGGCCGATCCGGAGCAGTTGCGCGCCCTCGGACTGAGTCGCCAAAAGGCACGCGCGCTGATC